>JAQVKV010000544.1 GCA_028694545.1 Zavarzinia sp.
CGTCACCGGCGATGATCTCAAACCCGAGGAAGCGGCGATTCGCGCCGCCGGCATGCGGGAGATGTTCACCGGCGCGCCCCTGCCCGAGACGCTGGTGACGGCGAATGCCTATATCGGCGCACGCGGCATCGCGGCGGCGCTCGATGCCGGGGCGGAGATCGTGATCACCGGGCGCTGTGTCGATTCGGCGGTGACGCTTGGCCCGCTGGTCCATCACTTCGGCTGGGACTGGCAGGACTGGGACCGGCTGGCCCAGGGCAGCCTGGCCGGCCATCTCGTCGAATGCGGCGCGCAAGGCACCGGCGGCCTCTTCACCGACTGGCAGGCGGTGCCGGGCTGGGACGACATGGGCTTCCCTATCGTCGAGGTGTCGGCGGACGGCAGTTTCGTGCTGACCAAGCCGGAAGGGACCGGCGGGCTGATCGTGCCCCTGTCGGCGGCCGAACAATTGCTTTACGAGATCGGCGACCCCGCCGCCTATCTGCTGCCCGACGTCGCCTGTGATTTCCGCGCGGTCGAGCTGGCGCAGGTCGGGCCCGACCGGGTCCGGGTCGCCGGCGCGCGCGGCCGCGCCCCCAGCGGCAGACTGAAGGTCAGCGCCACCGTCGCCGACGGTTTCCGAACGATCGGCACGGTCACCATCGGCGGGCGCGAGGCGGCGGCCAAGGCGGAGCGTACGGGGGCGGCGATCATCGCCCGCGCCGCGCGCCTGATCGCGGACAAGGGCCTGCCGCCCTTGACCGAAACCTCGATCGAGGTTCTGGGCAGCGAGGTCACCTATGGCCCCCATGCCAGGCCGGAAGCGAAGGCGGCGCGGGAAGTCGTGCTGAAGATCGGCGCGCGTTCCACGGCCGCCGCCAGCCTCGACGTGCTGGCGCGGGAAGTGGTGCCGGCGGCAACCGCCATGGCGCAGGGTCTGACCGGCCTCTATGCGGGGCGGCCCACGGTGGCGCCCGTCTTCCGCACCTTCTCCTTCCTGTGGCCGGCGGAAAAGGTGCCGGCGACGGTTGCTCTTGGTGCCGACAGTTTCCGCGTCGACAATCCGCTGCCGCCGGAAGCCGTGCCGGCGTCACCGATCCCCGCAGCCGAAGCGGTGATGCCGCCGGACGGAGAGGCCGTGCCCCTGATCGCGCTCGCGGTCGGGCGTTCGGGCGACAAGGGGGATATCGCGAATATCGGCGTGATCATGCGCGATCCCGCCTTCGTGCCCTATGTCCGCGCGGCGCTCACTCCCGACGCGGTGAAAGCCTGGTTCGCCCACCTCGGCGTCAGCCGGGTGGAGCGTTTCGACCTGCCGGGCTTCTCCGCCCTCAATTTCATGCTGCATGACGCGCTGGGGGGTGGCGGCGTCGCCTCGGTCCGGATCGATCCGCAGGGCAAGGCGCTGGCGCAGATGCTGATGGAAATGCCGGTGAAGGTGCCGGCCGGATTGCTGGGGTAAGGGCGATGGAACGTTTCGGTTATACGGACGACGAACTTCTGACCCTGCCGCTCTCCTACCGGCCGGACCTGCTGGCCGGCAAGGTGGCGTTGGTCTCGGGGGCCGGCACCGGCATCGGCAAGGCGATCGCGGTCACCCTCGGGCGTCTCGGCGCCAGACTGGTGATCTGCGGGCGCAAGATGGAAAAGCTGGAGACGACGGCGGCATTGCTCGAACGGGCGGGGGCCGAGGTCATGGCTCACGCCGTTTCCATTCGCGATCCGGAGGCGGTGCAGGACCTGCACCGTGCGGCGTGGGAGCGGTTCGGCGCCGTCGACATGCTGGTGAACAATGCCGGCGGCCAGTTTCCCCAGGCGGCCATCGATTTTTCGCCCAAGGGCTTCAACGCGGTCGTGGACACCAATCTGGCCGGCACCTGGTACATGATGCAGGCGGCGGCGCGGCAGTGGCGCGACGCCGGGCGCCCGGGGTCCATCGTCAATATCGTCGCGGTGGTCGGCCGTGGCATGCCGGGTGTGGCCCATACCTGCGCCGCGCGCGCCGGTGTCATCGCATTGTCGAAGACGGTGGCGATCGAATGGGCGCCGCTCGGCATTCGCATCAACTGCGTGGCCCCCGGCATCATCGCGACCGAAGGCATGAACGTCTATCCGGACGAGGCTCGCCAGTCGATGCCCGACACCAACCTGATGCGCCGTTTCGGCACGGCTCTCGACGTCGCCGAACTGGTGGTGCATCTGGCGGGGCCGGCCGGCAATTTCATCACCGGCGAAGTGGTGCATGTGGACGGTGGCAACCAGATCTGGGGCGACCAGTGGACCATCCCGCGTCCCGACTGGTACACGACACCCCAGGCATCCGCCTTCCCGGGACGCTGATCCCTCGAAGAGGTCAGACCAGCGCGGCCTTGACCACCCGGGACAGGCGCGCCAGCTCGATCGGCTTCTCGACCACGGCGAAGGCGCCAGAGGTGGTGTTCAGGGCCGGCGTCACCCAATTGGGGTTGCCGGTCATCAGGATGATGCGGATGGTGGGGTCGCGGCGGTGGATCGCCTGGGCGATCTCGATGCCGTTCCAGCCCGGCAGGTCGATGTCGAGCACGGCGAGATCGGGGCGCTGGCGACGCAGGGCGGCCGAAAGGCTGGGCCCGTCGCCCGCCTGCATGACGTTGTAGCCGGAACTGACGAAATACTCGGCCAGCTCCTCGCGCAGGGCCACATGATCGTCGAGCACGAGCACGACCTTTTTCGCCGCCTCATTGCCCGGCCGCATCACGCCTATCGCCATCGTCCGCGCCTCCCTGCCCCTCGCCGGCAACCGCCCGCCTTCTGTTACGCAATCACGGCCGGCGGTCTTTCCGCAACGGCAAGTGTTCCCAACGCGCGCGGGGCGCCCCTCGGGTGGGAAGAATTCCCGTATCACACCCGATAACCGATGCGGAAGCCGCCCCAATGGCGCCCGGCCACCGTGATCGGCACCGAAAGATCCTTCATTAG
>JAQVKV010000545.1 GCA_028694545.1 Zavarzinia sp.
ACGCCCTATATCGAGATGGTGCGCCTGAAGGGCATCGCGCCCTGGCGTGTCATCGTCCAGCACGCCCTGCCGAACGCGCTCGCCCCCATCATCAACGTGATCGCGGTGAACATCGCCTATCTCATCGTCGGCGTGGTCCTGGTCGAGGTGGTCTTTGTCTATCCGGGCCTTGGCCAATTGCTGGTCGATTCGGTCTCCAAGCGGGACCTGCCGGTGGTGCAGGTCGCCAGCATGATCTTCGCGACCGCCTATATCCTCCTCAACCTGCTCGCGGATGTGCTGTCGATCGTCAGCAACCCTCGCCTGCTGCATCCGCGCTGAGGGGGGAAGAGCCTTGGTCCGCGCCCTTCGCCAGATCCTCCGCATTCCGCCGACGGCGCTGCTCGGCATGGCGGTCGTCTTCACCTATGCCTTCGTCGCCCTTTTCGCTCACTGGATCGCGCCTTTCGGCGAGTCGGAAGTGGTCAGCAGCCAGTATGATCCCTGGGGCGGGGCCTTCCTGCTTGGTACCGACAATATCGGGCGGGACATGTTCAGCCGGCTGATCTACGGCGCGCGCAACACGATCGGCATCGCCCTGCTGATCACCGCCCTGTCCTTTTCCGTCGGCGGATTGCTCGGCCTGTTCGCGGCGGTGCGGGGCGGCTGGGTCGATATGGTGCTGTCGTGGATCGTCGACATCCTGATGGCGATCCCCCAGCTCATCTACGCGCTTCTGCTGCTCACCATCTTCGGGACCTCGGTCCCGGTGCTGATCGCGGTCGTCGCCGTCCTCGATTCGACGCGGGTGTTCCGCCTTGCCCGTTCCGTCGGCATGAATGTCGTCGTGCTCGATTTCGTCGAGGCGGCGCGCCTGCGCGGCGAGGGCCTGTGGTGGATCGTCCGGCGCGAGGTGCTGCCGAACGTCCTGCCGCCGCTGATCGCCGAATTCGGCGTGCGCTTCTGTTTCGTCTTCCTCTTCATCTCCGCGCTGTCGTTCCTCGGCATCGGCATTCAGCCACCGCTGGCCGACTGGGGCTCGATGGTGCGGGACAATGCGACGCTGATCACCTTCGGCGACATCACGCCCGTGCTGCCCGGGCTCGCCATCGCCATCCTGACGGTGGCGGTCAATTTCGTGGTCGACTGGGTTCTGGGCAAGGCGAGCGGGGCGAAGGCATGACGGACGAGAAGCGCCTGCTCGAGATCCGGGGCCTGCGCATCGAGGCGCGCGGCGCCGACGGCACCTGGAACGAGATCGTCCACGGCGTCGACCTCGACCTGCACCGGGGCGAGGTGCTGGGCCTGATCGGCGAATCCGGCGCCGGCAAGTCGACCATCGGCCTCGCCGCCATGGGCTATGCCCGGGAAGGCTGCCGCATCGCCGGCGGCAGCATCCTGTTCGACGGCATCGACCTCGCGACCGCGCGCGAGACGGTGAAGCGGTCCTTGCGCGGCGCACGCATCGCCTATGTCGCGCAGAGTGCGGCGGCCGCCTTCGATCCGGCGCATCGCCTGATCGACCAATATGCCGAAGGGCCGCTGCGCCATGGCGTGAAGTCGAAGGCGGAAGCTTACGAGGACGCCAAGGGTCTCTACCGCCGCATGCAGTTGCCGGACCCGGACAACATCGGCTTTCGCTATCCCCATCAGGTCTCGGGCGGGCAGTTGCAGCGCGCGATGACGGCCATGGCCATGGCGTGCCGGCCGGACCTGATCATCTTCGACGAGCCGACCACGGCCCTCGATGTGACCACCCAGATCGAGGTGCTGGCCGCGATCAAGGACGTGGTCCGCCAGTTCCGCACGGCGGCCATCTACATCACTCATGATCTCGCCGTGGTCGCCCAGATGGCGGACCGCATCAAGGTGCTGCAATACGGCAGCAAGGTCGAGGAAGCGCCGGCCGACGTGATGATGAGCGCCCCGCGCGAGGAATATACCCGGTCGCTCTGGGCCGTGCGCCACATGGAGAAGCCGGAGGCGCCGGCGCCGAAGCTCGATCCCGTGCTCTCGGTGCGCAACGTCACGGCCGCCTATGGCCGGGGCTTCACCGTGCTCGACGATGTCAGCGTCGACCTGCACCGGGGGCGGACGGTGGCGGTGGTCGGCGAATCCGGTTCCGGCAAGTCGACGCTTGCCCGCGTCATCGCCGGTCTGCTGCCCCCGGTCTCGGGCGAGGTGCTGATCGACGGCGGGCCGCTGTCGCCGACCCTGGCCGGACGCAGCCGCGAGGACCGCCAGCGCATCCAGATGATCTACCAGATGGCGGATACGGCGCTCAATCCGCGCCAGAAGATCCGCGACATCATCGGCCGGCCCATGAGCTTTCATCTCGGCCTCGACCGGGGCGAGGTGGCGCGCCGCGTCGCCGACATGCTGGAAATGATCGAACTGCCGAAGGCTTACGCCGACCGCTATCCGGGCGAATTGTCCGGGGGGCAGAAGCAGCGCATCGGTATCGCCCGGGCCCTCGCCGCCGAACCCGAAGTGGTGATCTGCGACGAGGTCACCTCGGCCCTCGACCAGCTCGTGGCGGAAGGCATCCTCAAGCTTCTCATGCGCCTGCAGCACGAGATGAAACTGTCCTACCTCTTCATCACACACGAACTGGCGACGGTGAAGGCGATCGCGGACGATGTGGTCGTCATGCGTCACGGCAAGGTCGTGGACCGGGGGACAAGGACCGAGGTCCTGTTCCCGCCGCGCAAGGATTATACCCGTGTGCTGCTCGATTCCGTGCCGGAGATGAACACCGGCTGGCTGGACGGTCTGCTGGCCGCCCGGGGCTGAAGCATCCCGATCCCTCTCCCCCTGAAGGGGGCGAGGGATGGGGGGAGGGGAAAACGGCGCTCAGGCCGCCAGGTCCGGAAACTCGGGTCCTTCCAGCGCGTCGCCGGTCTTCAGGCCGAGGTGGCGGAACGGAGGGGAGCCCTTGCCGCCGCGATCGA
>JAQVKV010000546.1 GCA_028694545.1 Zavarzinia sp.
AACGCCTTCCATGCCGCCACGCCATCCTCGGGACTGGCCAGGGCAACATGCGATGCCCCGAGTGCCAGAGCGGCGATGACGCCCGCCGCCATTGTCTTCAACTTCATCAGTTTCCTCCCGTTGATGAATGCTGCTTTTTTAGAACTGGTAGGTAAGCGAGAACTCGATCGCATCGGCGTTGTCATAGAGGCCGAAGAGCCCCTGCTCCGTCTTGCCCTCGTAGTGGATGAGTTCGATACGGGGGCGGACGTTGTCCCCGAAGTAGTTGAGGTCGATGCGCTGACGATAGGCGAAACCCTCGTTCTGGAAATCGTAGGCCGCGAGGCCCTCGAGATAGATCCGGCCCTGGTCCAGGGTCTTCCACCACAGGAAGCTGGCATAGGTCTGCACCGGATGGACCTTTGAACCGAAAGCCGCGTAGGGCGACTGGAACATCAGGTCCTTCGAGTCTTCCGTGATGATGTTGAAAAGCTGGAAGCTGGTGAAGATCGAGCTCTCCTGGCCCTCCCAGAACGGCAGCCAGAGGAAATAGTCGAAACCGACCATGACCGAGATCTGGTCGCGGAAGGTAACACTCTCGTCGACGCTCGAGATCAGCGCGGGCGTGCCATAGGCCTCGGTCCCGACGTTGGTCTTGACGCGATATCGATTGAACGGCTTGTCGAACTCGTAGGACGCTTCCATGCGGAACACGGGGGCGACGTCCTTCGGACCGAACGCGAGTTCCACCATGTCCCGGGTGAAGGTCGCGCCCAGCAGTTTCTTCCGGTACTTGTAATCGAGGTCGAAATTGGTCGTGACCGAACACAGCGGCGGCAGGATGCCGGTGGCGCAACCGTAGAGGTTGATCGGATAGGCGCCGAGCAGGGAGCCGAGCGATCCGAGCAGGCCGCCCGTCGTCGTCCGCATGGCATCCAGATATCCGACCCCCGGGGCATGCACCAGGGTTTCCAGCAACTGCTGGCTGAGCGGCACGTTCAGCAGCGCCTTGTCGGCTTCATGGGTGGAGGAGCCGACGTGCAGGGTCGAGTCCCGCATCTTGATGATCGGCAGTTCCTGCCATCCGTAATAGGCATTCAGGGTGGCTTCACCGTGAAGCGCCTGAAACTTGAAACGTGCCGCCAGGGTGGCATCTGTCAGGCTGAACTCGCGAGGCGTCACATCATTGAGATGGGCGGCGAAATAGGGAATGCCCTTGCCCGAAATCGGATCGATCAGATAGGGGAAGGGAAAGCCGTAGAGCCCGCCCGACGTCTGGTCGCCCGGCGTCGGATTGTTGATGACGAACTGGTCATGATGGGTCTCGGGCATGAAGATCAGCTCGAGGCTGGGCTTCGTCATGCCGAGCCATTCGAAGGGAGCGGCGATGCCGATCTCGTCGAAATTCAGGTCGAGGGCGGCCATCCAGCTCGGGATGCGGATCTCGTCGCTGTCGCCGAGCACGCCCTTCATGCGCAGGTCCTGGGCATGGAGAACGTCAAGCAGGCGGATGCCGTCGGACTGGCCCCAGCCACGAACGAACTTGCCGACCTTGAGGGCGAAACGGTTGTAGTCGTCCGTGAACTTGACCGCCAGTTCGCGGATCATCTCGTCCTCGAAATCGTCGAGGTAACGGTTCTGGTGATCGACCGTATTGCCGAAGGGATCGTCCCGACCGCCGCCCTTGCGGTTCATGTGATAGCCGTATTGCTCTGTCGCATTGTAGCTGTAGGGATTCTGGATGCCGGACCCCTTGAGATCGGCACCCCAGCTGTCGACCCAGTCGCCGCGCAGCCAGAAGTTACCGGTGAAGGCGATGTTGCGCGCCGGCTTCCAGCTGATGTCCGTCTCGACGATGTAGTTCGCCTGGGCGAGCTTCAACATGCCGTCGGTCAGTTCGGAATAGCCGAAGGCCACACCTTGCTTGATACGCCCGCCGACACTGACGTCATCGAAACCCGAGGCGAAACCGGAAAGCGCAATCCCCACGGCGCCTCCCAGGATCGTCGACGTTAGCAGGATGTTCCTAAGCTTCATGATATCCCCCTGCCTTAGCGGCGGCGCGAGGCCGCCGTCCTCCCTAGAGTTGATCGAATTGTTATGTTGATTGTTACTCGGCGGCCTTGCCCAAGGCCTTGCCTTCCAGGTCCAGCGCCGACACCGAATGGCTGTGGGCCCCGGCAGCGAGGGAGCGCGGCCGGAACAGCAGGACCATGCAAGGCACGAAGATCAGGGCGCCGAGCATGTTGAAGAACAGCACCACGGCATGAAGCACGCCCATCTCCGCCTGGAAGCGCAGGGCCGAGAAGAACGCCCAGGGCATCACCGGCGCGATCATGGTGATCGCCGTGATCATCACCGCGTTGCCCGAGGTGCGCAGCGCATGCCGGATGGCGTCCGGGTAGGTCTCACCCTCACCCAGCGCTTCCCGCACCCGATGCAGGATGTAGATGCCATAGTCCGCGGCCAGCCCGACCCCCAGCGCCGCCAGCGGCAAAGTGTTGATGTTCAGGCCGATACCCATGACATACATGAAAGTGTCGGTCATGAACGTGGACGTGAGCAGGGCGAAGATCAGCACGCCCGTAACCCAGAGCGAGCGGAAGGCGAGGAAGATGCAGCCCGCGATAAAGACCACGATTGCGATCAGGACGGCGTCCTTGGTCTGCTCGATCTCCGTATTCACGGCTTCCGCGATGCCGACCTGACCACCGGCGACCAGCAGCTTCGCCCCATTCGGCAGTGGCGGCATCCTGGCGATGAAATCGCGGGCCAAGGTAGTCACCGACTTCACCGTGGTGCCAGTCTTGTCGTCCAGCGGCACGAGGATGTTGCCGATGCGCCAGGTCTCGTCGGTATAGGCCTTGAAGTCGCCCGGCTCGCCCTTCGACGAGAACAGGTATACGTTGAAGGCCACCTCGTCGACGCTCTCGGGAACGATCGCGT
>JAQVKV010000547.1 GCA_028694545.1 Zavarzinia sp.
ACTGGAACTTCGGGGGCAAGGGCCAGATGTGGATCCCGCACATCTGGGGCACGGAAGGTGTCGCGTGGCGCACCGACAAGTTCACCCCGGCAGGCGAATTCCCCTCCTACGGCGACGTCTGGGACGACGCCAATGCCGGCAAGACCATGTGCCGCGGCCATTCCGGCATGCTGGGTGCCGGGCTCGCGCTCGAGCACAAGGGCGAATGGGCGCCGGGCACCATGTGGTCCGCCTATGAGACCCCGGAGAAGCTGGACGAGGTCTGGACCAAGCTGACCGAATATTGCATCGGCAAGAAGAAGGTCCTGAAGCTGCTCTGGAACGACGCCGACACGCAGAAGAACGGCCTGCTGAACGAGGGCGTGATCGTCGGCCAGACCTGGGACGGCCCGCCCATCGCCCTGAAGACCGCCGGCGAGCCGGTGATGTACCGCGCCCCCGTGGAAGGCGCCATGGCCTGGGTCGACGGCATGTGCATGCCGGTCGGCGCGAAGAACATCGACCAGATCTATGCCTTCATCGCCGCCTGCTACGACCCCGAACTGGCGGGCGAGGCGATCAAGACCCACGGCTATAATTCGCCGGTCACGGGCGCCGAGAAATTCGCGGGCGAGGTCTACGCCAAGAACTTCGGCGACGCCTATCCGGGCGACGCCCTGGCGAAGCTGAACCCCTGGCCGCCGGAAGCCCCCTGGTACGCCGAAAAGCGCGCGGAATTTGTCAACAAATTCATGAGCGCCTGACGGCCGTCCGGGCCGGCGCGGGGGGCGCGCCGGCCCGGATGTTTCTCCTGTATCCTGCTCCCCATGCGTCATCCCGGCGAAGGTCGGGATCTCGCGGGCACCGAGCGGGGCGCCCTCTCGTTCCAAGGTCCCGGCTTTCGCCGGGGTGACGACTGTAGCGTTGCAGTTTTTTCGGTTTCAGCCGTTCGGAAGGGCGCATGACCAAGACCATCACCCTTGACCATGTGTCGATCCGCTTCGGCAGCTACCTCGCGGTCGACGATGCCCATCTCGAGATCGCGGGCGGCGAATTCTTCTCCTTCCTGGGCCCCTCCGGCTGCGGCAAGACCACCCTGCTGCGTTGCATCTCGGGCTTCATCCAGCCGACCGACGGGCGCGTGCTGATCGGCGGCGAGGACATGAAGGGGGTTGGCCCCAACAAGCGTCCGACCGCCCTGATCTTCCAGAACCTCGCCCTCTTCCCCCTGATGTCGGTGGCCGAGAACATCGCCTTCCCGCTCGAGGTACGCGGTGTCTCCAGGGCCAAGCGGCGCAAGCGCGCGGAGGAATTGCTGGAGCTGATCGCCCTGCCCGGCACCGCCGACAAGAAGGTGACAGAACTGTCCGGCGGCCAGCGCCAGCGCGTGGCGATCGCCCGCGCGCTCGCGGTCGAGCCGGACATCCTGCTCCTCGACGAGCCCCTGTCCGCGCTGGACCTCAAACTGCGCCAGCACATGCGCACCGAATTGCGCGAGATCCAGAAGCGTGTCGGCCTGACCTTCATCTACATCACCCACGACCAGGGCGAGGCCCTGACCATGTCCGACCGGGTCGCGGTGATGAGCAAGGGGGTAATCGAACAGGTGGCCGCCCCCGTCACCCTCTACGACCGGCCGAAGACCAGTTTCGTCGCCTCCTTCGTGGGCGAGACCAATGCGATCCCCGTCACCGTTTCCGGCCTCGACGGCACCATGGTCTCGGCGGGGACGGCGGGCGGGCTGGCCATGCGCGGCACCGCCGCCGGCGGACGGAAATACAAGGCCGGGGATGTCTGCTACGTCTTCATCCGCCCCGAGCAACTGCGCCCGGCGCAGGTGGGCGACATCACCATCGCCGCCCGCGTGGTAGGCGACGAATTCGAGGGCAACCTGCGCCACCTGATGCTGGAAGCCCCGGGCGACCTTCGCCTGCGCATGTCGCTGGTGAACGACGGCCGCCCCGCCCCCATCGGGCCGGACGGCGCCATCACCGTGGGCTTCGATCCGGCGAGTGCCCTCGTCCTGCCCGACGGGCCCCTGGCCAAGGGTTGAGCCCATGGGCAGCCTGATCGCCGACTTCCGCCACATGTTCGCCCGCTATGGCGTGGGCGTCGGCGCCTTCATCGCCGGCACCGTCACGCTCTGGGTCTTCGTGCTGATCGTCCTGCCGCAGATTTCCATGGTGCTGATCTCCTTCAGCCACAATCTGCCGCCGGCCGAACGGGGCGGACCAAACGACGTCTTCACCCTGTCGCAATACGGCTATTTCCTGTTCGGCAACGACGGCGGCTTCAACACGCTGCATCTGACGATCCTGGGCAAGACCGTGATGGCCTCGGTGATCGTCACGGTCTTCGACCTGATCCTGTGCTACCCGATCGCCTTCCTGCTGGCCCATGGCACCCGGCAGTCGATCGCGCGCCTCATGGTGATCGGGCTGATCGTGCCCTACTGGATCAACGAGGTGCTGCGCGCCTTCGCCTTCCGCATCCTGTTCGGTTCCACCGGCCTCGTGAACGGGCTCGGCCAGTCCCTCGGCCTGTGGTCGGAACCGATCGACTTCATCCGCGAGGACGTGGCGCTCTATGCCGGGCTGACCTACGCCTACATCCTGCTGATGATCTTCCCGATCTACAATGCGATCGAAGCTCTCGACCGCAACCAGATCGAGGCGGCGCGCGACATGGGCGCGCCCTGGTGGCGCATCCACTGGCGCGTGGTCATTCCCATGGCAAAGCCCGGCATAGCGTCCGGCGCGACCATGGTCTTCATGCTGACGACGGGCGCCATGGCGGCACCGCAGATCCTGGGCGGGCCGTCGAACCTGTGGTTCACCCAGCTCGTCTACCAATGGTTCAACGATGCCTCGAACTGGCAGCGCGGCTCGGCCTATGCCGTGATCCTGGTCGCCGTCTGCATCCTCTTCACGCTTCTGATGATGCGCG
>JAQVKV010000548.1 GCA_028694545.1 Zavarzinia sp.
TCTGAATTGCGCCGCCTCGGCGTCAAGTTCGGCAAGCTCACGGTCTATCTGCCCGGCCTGCTGAAGCCCGAGGCGACGCAGATGAAGCTGACCCTGCGCGCCGTGGCGCTGGGCCAGGGTTCGGTCGCGCCGCCGGCGCCCGGCCATGTCGCCTATGCCCTCGACGGCCAGACGCCGGACGAATGGCTGACCATCGCCGGCTTCCGCCGCTGCGGCGCCAAGGCGATCCGCATCGACATGCTGGAGCGCCTGGACCAGGCCCTGCGCGAACGCCAGACGGAAGAAATGATCATTCCGACCGGTGAGCTGACCGGCCTCGTCGGCTGCTCGAACGAGGAATTCGTCGCGGTCATGCGCGCCCTTGGCTACGAGAAGCTGACGCTCGAGGACGAGACGGTCCGCTACCGCATCCGCGGCCGGCGCGGTCGTCCGCGCCCGGCCCCCGCCCCCCGGGCCGAAGCCCCCGCCGCCCCCGAAGCGGCTCCCGCCGCCGAAGGCACCGAGACACCCCCCGAGGGCGCGATACCCGAGGACGCGATCGAGGGTGAGGCCGGGACGGAAATCGAGGCGGAAGCCGAAGGCGGGACCGAGGCTGGCGCCGAAGGCGCGCCGGGCGAACCGCGCAAGCGTCGCCGTCGTCGCCGCAAGCCCCGCAACGCCCATGCCGAAGGCCAGCCCGTCGCGGTGGCCGAAGGCGCGCCGATGGAAGCTGCCGAAGCCGGGGCGGAAGCAGCCGTCCCGACCGATGCCGCCGTTCCGTCCGCCGATGACGCGGCGGGCGAGGTCCCGGCGGAAGACGGCGAAGCCACGGAACCGAAGCTGATCGGTTCCTTCGCGCCGCAGCCGAAGAAGCACCCGGATCCGCGTGACCGGCGCAAGAAGAAGCGCAAGCCCCGTCCCCCGCGCGAGGAAGGCCAGGCGCCGCGGGCCGAGGCCGGCGGCGAGCAGGCCGCCGCCTCTCCCCCGGCCCAGCCGCCCCGCCAGCATCAGGAAGCCCGCCAGTCCCAGGGCCCCCGACCGCAGCAGGGCCCCCGACACCATCAAGGGCCGAAGGGCGGCAAGGGTCAGCAGGGTGGACATCCGGGCAACAAGCCGCGCCGGCATGAACCGCCGCCGCCCAAGGTCGATCCGGATTCGCCTTTCGCCAAACTGATGGCGCTACGCGACAAACTCGGCGGCAAATGACGGATACGTCCGGGCCGGCGATCCGCCTGGACAAATGGCTGTGGCACGCGCGTTTCGTGAAGACGCGCGGCCTCGGTGCCGACCACGCCGAGGCGGGGCGCGTGCGGCTGAACGGCCAGCCCGCGCTGAAGGCGCATCAGAACATCCGCGTGGGCGACGTGCTGACCTTCAGCTTCGGACCGAACCCCCGTGTCGTCCGTGTCATCGACCTCGGCACGCGGCGCGGCCCGGCGCCCGAGGCACAGGCGCTCTACGAAGACATCACCCCCGCCGGCTGACGCGGCAATCCGCGCCCGGACACGCCCGCGCGACGCCGGCATGATGGGGTCGGGGTGGGAGATGGCGATGCAGGTTCTGGTCCTCGGCGGTAACGGCTTCATCGGTGGCCATGTGGTAGCGGCGCTGCTGAAGCGGGGCATGCGGGTCCGTGTCGCCATGCGCCACCCGCCCGACAATCCCCTGCCCGACGAACGCCTCACCTGGCTACGCGTCGATCTCGCCAGGGATACCGAGGCGATGGTCTGGCTGCCGCGTCTTGCCGGCATCGATGCGGTCGTCAATTGCGCCGGCATCCTGCAGCAGCGTGCCGGACAGCCGATCGATGCCGTCCATCACAGGGGCCCCGCCGCCCTGTTCCAGGCCTGCGAGCGGGCGGGGGTGCGCCGCGTCGTCCATATTTCCGCGATCAGCGCCCGGCCCGACGCGGCGACCGCCTATGCCGAAAGCAAATGCGTGGGCGATGCGGCGCTGGCGGCGACAGGGCTCGACTGGGTAATCCTCAAGCCCTCGCTGGTCCATGGCGCGGGCGGCTATGGCGGCACCGCGCTGATGCGCGCGCTTGCCCTCTTTCCGTTCGTCATGCCGCTTGTCGGCGACGGCACAGCGGCCTTCAACCCGATCCACGCCGAGGATCTCGCGGAAGACATCGCGGATCTCGTCGAAAGCCCCCGCGTGAGCCGGCGGGTCCTCGAACCCATGGGACCGGAACGGGTGAGCCTGGCCGAGATCCTGCGCGGCCTCCGCCAATGGCTGGGGGGAAAGCCTGCCCCCTTCCTGCGCCTGCCCCTGCCGCTCGTCCGCATCGCCTGCCGGATCGCCGATCGCTTCGGCGGGCCGATCTCGACCACGGCGCTGGCGCAATTGCTGGCAGGCAATGATGGCGATCCCGCGCCCTATGCCGCCGCGATCGGGCGCAGCCCGCGCGCCTTCCGCGCCAGCCTGGCCGAGACGCCGGTGCCACCCGAGGTGCGCTGGCAGGCCCGGGCCTATTTCACCCGGCCCTTGCTGCGCGGCGCGCTGGCGCTGGTCTGGCTGCTGTCCGGCCTCGTCGGCCTACTGCTGCCGGCGGACACCATGATCGCGACGGCGGCGGCGCTCGGCCTCGAACCGGCGGCGGCACTTGCCGCCGGTTACGGCTTCAGCGCGCTCGACCTGGCACTCGGTCTCGCCGTGCTGGCGAGGTGGCGGCCGGGTACCACGGCCGTGATCCAGGTTGCCGTCGTCGCGGGCTATACGCTCGCCCTCGGGATCGGGTTGCCGGGACTGTGGCTCGATCCCTTCGGGCACTTGCTGAAGAATGCCACCGTGATCGCCGCGGCCCTCGCCCTTGCCGCCGTGGACCATAACCGATGATCGATGTCGACCCTTATGCCCTCGTGAAGCTGCTGCACATCCTGTCGTCGACCGTGCTGTTCGGCACCGGGATCGGCACCGCCTTCTCGATGCTGCTGGCCCAT
>JAQVKV010000549.1 GCA_028694545.1 Zavarzinia sp.
TGGAACGGCATCGGTTTCGTCGTCCAGGCCTATTCCAAACGCTGCCCCTTCGTCGTCGATTTCCTGATCGATCTGGCGCGCCGTGCCGGGCGGCGCCTGATGGTGCGCCTCGTCAAGGGCGCCTATTGGGACAGCGAGATCAAGCGCGCCCAGGTCGACGGGCTCGAAGGTTTCCCGGTCTATACGCGGAAGATCCACACGGATGTTTCCTACCTCGCCTGCGCGCGGAAACTGCTGGCGGCGCCGGATGCGATCTTCCCCCAGTTCGCCACCCACAATGCCCAGACCCTGGCCAGTGTCATGGTCATGGCCGGCGACAATTATTATGCCGGCCAATACGAGTTCCAGTGCCTGCACGGCATGGGCGAACCGCTTTACGAGGAAGTGGTGGGCAGTGGCGGCGGCAAGCGCCCGTGCCGCGTCTATGCCCCCGTCGGTACCCACGAGACGCTGCTCGCCTACCTCGTGCGCCGCCTGCTGGAGAATGGCGCCAACACCTCCTTCGTCAACCGCATCGCGGACGAGGCGGTGCCGGTCGACGACTTGATCACCGATCCGGTGACGGCGGCCCGCGCGATCAGCCCGCTGGGCGCGCCGCACCCGGCGATCCGCCTGCCGCGCGACATGTTCGGGGCGACACGGGCCAATTCGGCCGGTCTCGACCTCGCCGACGAACAGCGCCTCGCCTCGGTCTCTGCCGCCCTTCTCGCCAGCCTGGAAACGGCATGGGACGCGGGCGATCCCGCCCGGCCCCAGACCGAGATCCGCAACCCGGCGGACCGGCGCGACCTCATCGGTCACGCCGGTTTCGCCGATCCCGCGACAGCGGCGCTTGCCTTCGATGCGCTCGAAGCCGCCGCCCCGATCTGGGCCGCGACCCCGGCGGCGGAACGCGCCGCCTGCCTCGCCCGGGCGGCGGACCTGCTGGAGGGGCGGATGACCGCCCTGCTCGGCCTCATCGTGCGCGAGGCCGGCAAATCCCTGCCGAACGCCGTGGGCGAAGTGCGCGAGGCGGTCGATTTCCTGCGCTACTACGGGACGGAAGCGGCACGCCACGATGGTCACGGCGAACGCCCGCTCGGCCCCGTCGTCTGCATCAGCCCGTGGAATTTCCCGCTGGCGATCTTCACCGGTCAGGTCGCGGCGGCGCTTGCCGCCGGCAATGTGGTGATCGCCAAGCCCGCCGAGGAAACGCCCCTGATCGCGGCGGCGGCCGTGCGCATCCTGCATGAGGCGGGCGTGCCGGCGGAGGCGCTGTGCCTCGTGCCCGGGGATGGCGCCGTCGGTGCCGCGCTGATCGCGGACCCGCGCCTGCGCGGGGTAATGTTCACCGGCTCGACAGAGGTCGCGCGCCTGATCCATCGCCAGATCGCCGGACGCCTGACGCCCGAGGGCCGCCCCCTGCCCCTGATTGCCGAGACCGGCGGCCAGAACGCCATGATCGTCGATTCCTCGGCCTTGGCCGAACAGGTGGTGGGCGACGTGCTCGCCTCCGCCTTCGACAGCGCCGGCCAGCGCTGTTCGGCCCTGCGCCTCCTGTGCCTGCAGGAAGAGGCGGCCGACCGCATCCTCGCCATGCTGAAGGGCGCGATGGAGGAATTGTCCGTCGGCAATCCGGACCTTCTGTCGACCGACGTCGGCCCGGTGATCACGGCGGAAGCGAAGGAGACGATCGAAGCCCATGTCGCCGCCATGGCCGAACGGGGCTTTCCCGTCCACCGCCTGGCACTGGGCGCCGAGACGGGACACGGCACTTTCGTCGCCCCCACCCTGATCGAGATCGACGATGTCGCCGCCCTGGGGCGCGAGGTCTTCGGCCCCGTGCTTCATGTCCTGCGCTATCGGCGGAAGGACCTCGCCCGCCTGATCGAGGCGGTGAACGCCACCGGCTACGGCCTCACCTTCGGCCTGCACACGCGGATCGACGAGACCATCGCCAAGGTCACGGGGCGGATCGGGGCCGGCAATATCTACGTCAACCGCAACATCATCGGTGCCGTCGTCGGCGTGCAACCCTTCGGCGGGCGCGGCCTGTCGGGCACCGGGCCGAAGGCGGGCGGGCCGCTCTACCTCCGCCGCCTGCTGGCGCGCCGGCCGGACGATGACATGGACCTGCCGCCCGGCCCGACGCCGCCGGCCGCCGCCCTCGCGCTGGCCGACCATCTGACGGCCACGGCCACGGCCGATCTCGCCGGTACCGTGCGGGCGATGGCCGCACGCTCGCCCCTTGGCCTTGTGCTCGAAATGCCGGGACCGGTCGGCGAACGGAACCTTTACGCACTCCACCCGCGCGGCCGGGTAATCGCCCGGGCGGCCGGGCCGGCGGGGGCGTATCTGGCCCTGGGCGCCGCGCTCGCGACCGGCAACCGGCTGGTGGTCGAGACGGAGGGGGCAACGGCCGTGGCGCTGGCCGCCCTGCCCGCCGATCTCGCCGCCCATGTGGAACCCGTCGCATCGCTGGACGAGGCCGGACCACTGGATGCCGCCCTGTTCGAGGGCGACGGCGATGCCCTGGCGCTGTTCTGCGCGGCTCTGGCGGCACGGGACGGCGCGATCCTCCAGCCCCGCCTGCTCGACGCCGAGGGCACGGTCGATCTCTGCGCCCTGCTGGAAGAAACGGCGACCAGCACCAACACGGCCGCGGCGGGCGGCAACGCCAGCCTGATGACGATCGGTTGAAGTGCCCGTTTCCGGCACTTGCCGGCACCGGGGCACAGCCCTAACCTGCCCCGACAAAAACGAGGGGAGAGGCCATGGGCCAGCAGAAGATCTTCATCAGCCGCGACTTCAAAATGCCGGTCGCCGAGCTTTATGCCTATCTGGCGGAACACGAGAACCTGGCCAATATCTTCACCCCGGCGACGGTGACGCGGGTGCGCGACGGCGACACCACGCGCAACGGCGTGGGTTCCGTGCGCC
>JAQVKV010000016.1 GCA_028694545.1 Zavarzinia sp.
TTGTCCTCGTTGTAGCGGGCATCCGGCCACAGGATCGGGCTGCCCACGGCGTCGCCGATGACGACGAAGCGCGCGCCATAGACACCGACCGCAAGGCACAGCACCGTCACCGCGATGACGACACGGGGATAACGGTCGAATTTCGCATACTTCCAGATCGTCTCGACCCAGGTGGTGCGGGCGCGGAAGCGCTTCGGGCGTGGCATCAGGCACAGCAGCGAGGCCGTGAAAACGAGTGCGGGCGCGATCGCCAGCAGCCAGGCACCACAGATGATGCCGAGCACCTGAAGGCTGGGCACGCCGATCATGACGAGCACGAAGAATCCGCCCGCCGCCGCGACGATCGCCGTCAGGCTGGGCACGAAGACCTGCGCCAGGCCGCCGACCACGGCATCCCCCATCGAGACGCCGGGTTGCAGCCGCTCGAACACCCGCGACATGAACTGCACGCAATGCGACAGCACGATGGCGAAGACAAAGACCGGCAGGATGATCAGCAACGGATCAAGGTTGTAACCGACCAGGGCCATCACGCCGGTGCCCCAGAGGGTACCGACCGCCGCCGTCAGCATGGGAATGAGCACCCCCATCCACGAGCGGAAGTAGACGTAGAGAATGAGGCCCGAGAACACCAGGGAGATGCCGATCAGGACGATCGTGGCGCCGAGATCGTTATAGATCGTACCGAGCAGGACCGGCCGGCCAACCATATGCACCTTGATGCCGTTGGCCGCTTCCTTGGCCCCCAGTTCCTCGATGAAGGTAACCAGCGTGGCGTAGTCCGTATCATCCTTGAAGTCGGCGATGATCATGCCCGCCTTCTCGTCGTTGGAGACGAGGAGACCCCGGTACTGCGCCTTGACCGCCGCCTCGAAAGCCGCCCATTCCTCGGGCGCGCGCGGCAGGTCGGGCCAGGCGATGGCGTTGATGTCGATACGCCCGGCCGAACCGACAATCGCCTTGGTCTTGCGCAGGGTCAGTGCCTGCACCAGGTGACGCTCGACCGAGGGGTGGAAGTAGATCTCGTCCGCGACCCGCTTGTAGGCGGTCATGAACTTCTCGTTGTAGATCGTGCCTTCCGTGTTCTCGACCATGATCAGGGTCGTGTTCGCGCCGCCGAACTGGGCGCCGAACTTCGCCATCAGCTCGACGTTCGGATGGTGGATGGGCAGCATCGCCTCCAGCACCACCTTCAGCGAGAGATGAGTGAACGACATGTAGCCGAGAAATGCCGTCAGCACGAGCATGCACGCCGCGATAATGGCGGCGCGGCGGCGGACGGCGGCCGCGATCCTGTTCGCGATCATTGCGTAACCTCCTGGATGTCGTTCGATTTCTCCTGGGGCGCGTAGGGGCCGCTGGCGTGGGCCGCGGCAAGGATCAGACCGCCCTGCCCGACCGCGAGCGCGCGCCCGTCGTCGCCAAGGGCGACACCGCCCAGCCAGAGATAATTGAGCCCCACGGCCGGGGCCACATTGGCGGCATCGAGCCCCTTCGGCCCGACGGTCATCAGCAAACCATTGCCGACGACGACGCCCTCCCGCCCATTGGTGGAAACATCGACAGCCAGCAGGTGCTGCTCGGTTCCAGTCGCAACCGGCGCGGCGGACCAAACGCCTTCGCTCGCGGACAACGCCAGCAGCGTCCCGTTCAGACCGACGGCATAGCCCCGATTCCCAACGAGGGCGACGTCGAGCAGGCTCGGATAGGCCTGTTCGGTAACAACCCTCCACACAGCGCCGCCATCCTCCGTCGCCGCGATGACCCCGAATTCGCCGACGACAACAGCGTGCTGCTCGTCGAGCGCGGAAATGCCGCTGAGGCGGGGCTTGTCGCGCCCCTGGTAATCCGAAATCTCCGACCGGCTCCAGCTTTTGCCGCCGTCCCGCGTCATCAGGATCGCGCCCTCGTGACCAACGACCCAGCCGACCTTCTCGCTCGCGAAGTCAACGTCACGCAGATAAAGGCCGGGCTCTTCGTGAATGAGTTTCCAGTTCCGCCCCTGCGCGTCACTTTCCAGAATGCGGCCGCGATGGCTGACGGCGATGAAGCCGCCCTTGGGGCGCCGCGCAACGCGACGCAGGAGATCGTCGGTCCCGCTATCGACCAGCGTCCAGGCGCCCTGCCCTTCGGCTGCTACGGCGACAGCACCGTGATATCCGGTCGCGACCGCCATGCCGTCATCGATGACGATGCCGAACAATGAATCGGGGAACAGACGAGACGGCTCCGCATCCGCCCTGGCCGGACCGACGACGCCGAACGTGGACGCAGCGACGATCCCGGCTCCACCCAGAGCCAGAAGATGCCGCCGGCTGATGTTTCCGGCCGGCCGATATGCCCTACTCCGCGCCGCGTCACACGTCTGGTGACCGGCACCCTCCCATTTCGAGAACGCTCGCACTGCGCTGTCCCTCCCTTAGGTCACGGCTCTCGTCCGCGTTTGCCACCCTTACTGCAAGATCGTTGCCAACCGGCTCGATGCGGCAGTGCAAAATTGGTAACAAATTGAATTTGCTTGATTTTTTTAAATTTCGTGACGTGAGGCGACACGCAACGGCAACGCGATGATGCGATGCACATTTCTGATTTGAGACAGGTCCGATCGCCTGTGGCGAATTTGAATGATTGAATGGCGCAACGGCGCCGGCCTGACCGGTGTATCCTCTGAGGATACACCGGTCAGGCCCGCTCCAATCCGGATCAGAACTGGAAGGTCATCGAGAATTCGATGTTGTCCACGTGATCGGCGATGCCGAGCACGCCCTGTTCGGGGTCCGCCTCGAAATGGGTGAGCTCGATGCGGGGACGGATGTGATCGCCGAAATAATTCAGGTCGATCCGCTGGCGGAGGGCGAAGCCAGCGTTCTGGATATCATAGACAACCAGCAGTTCGGTCCCCAGCTTGCCGTCATCAAAATTGTGGCTGGCAAGCAGCGTCGCGTAATTCTGCACCGGATGAAGCTTCGCGCCATAGGCGGCATAGGGAGCCTGGAACAGCAGGTCCTCGCCATTCGGCGTGACGATGGTGAAGAACTGCACGCTCGTGAATATGCTGGTGTCCTGCTCGGTCCAGAACGGCAACCAGAGGAAATAGTCGGCCCCGATCATGAAGGAGATCTGGTCCCTTTCGGTCACCCCGCGCGACGGATCGACGATCAGGGCCGCCGTGCCTTCCTCGCTGTCGCCAAAAACCGTGGTCGCGATCGCGCGATTGAAAGGCTTGTCGAATTCATAGGAAAATTCGCTGCGCAGGACGGGCGAGACATCCTTGGGCCCGAGGCGCCATTCGACCATGTCGCGGCTGAAACTGGCGCCGACCAGCTTGCGCCGGTAGTTGTAGTCGAGGTCGAACTTGACGTTGACCGAACAGAACGAACCACCGGGATAGGGGCAGCCGAGCACCCCTGTCTGGATTGCCGAGGCATCGGCGCCACCGCGCAGCGCGGGCACATAGACACCCTGCACGACGGCCTCCGTCGTCGCGGCGTCGAGCGGCACGACGGTGACCGCGTTGCCGCCATCATGCAACGCGTTGCCGACCACGACGTCGGCCCCGGTCAGCTTCACGATCGGCATATCCTGATAACCATAGAGAGCATTCAGGGTGGCCTCGCCGCCGGCGACGTCGAACTTCAGGCGCGCGCCGAGGGTCGGCTCGTCCATCATGAAGCGGTCCGGCTCATTGTCGCTCAGGCTTGCCCCGAAGTAGGCGACGCCGCGACCGCTTGCCTTGTCGATCAGCAGGGGGTAAGGCAGGCCGTAGAGCCCGCCCGAGGTGGCATCGCCTGGCGTCGGATTGTTGATGACGAAGCGGCTGTGGTGGTACTCCGGCATATAGATGAGTTCGAGCTTGGGCCTCTCGATCCCCACGGCGCCGAAAGCGTCGCCAATGCCGAGCCGGCCGAGATCGAGGTCGACCGCCGTCATCCAACTCGGGATGCGCATCTCGTCGGAATCCCCGAAGATGAATTTCTGGCGATAGTCCTGAGCGTGCAGGACATCGAGCAAGCGGATGCCGTCCGATTGCCCCCAGGCGCGCACGAACTTGCCGATCTTGACGGCGTAACGGTTCTCCGGATCCGTCACCTTGACTGCAAATTCCCGGATCATCTCGTCGTTGAAGTCTGAGAAGAAGACGTTCTGCTCGTCCTCGCTGCCGAAGGGATCACGCGGCGGCATGGCCAGCGGTCCGCCGGCCGTCCCCGCGCCGGCCCCGTTCAGGTGGTAGCGGAACTGGTCGCGGAAATCGGGCGAGCTGTAGTCCTGGATACCCCGTCCGACCAGATCGCCGCCAATGTCGCGATAGAGGTCGCCACGCAGCCAGAAATCGGCCGTCACCGTGACGTTGCTGGTCGGCCGCCAGGCCGAGGTCAGTTCGAGCAGATAGGCGGCCTGGCCGATCTCGACCCCACCCCCGGTGACGGCCTTGTCATAGGCAAGGGCAAGGCCCTGGCGCAGCCGGCCACCGATGGTGAAACCGTCCGCCAGTTCTGTCTCGGCCAAAGCCGGCGCCGCGGCAACGGACAGCAGCAGAGCGGACGCCACGATCACGCGGCGCGCGCGGCGACACTCTATTATAGGGGACTTGGATTTCGGCATTCTTCCTCCCTGGCCACAGCCTTGGTGCCTCGTTGAAACCGGTGGCAGTTCCATTCGTTTTCGGACGAAACCCAACCGATTTGAATACATCGAAGCAAGTGGCATGCCAGGCGTTACAGCGCGGCGCGGCACGGGAAACGCCAGCCCGCACGCCACCTTGCGGCGCTTCGATACGGCACCGCGGCAAGCCCCTGTAATCCATTTGATCAATCGAACCGGGCGGGTTGACGAATTCAGAAAGACACCGCGCCCACCCTCTCCCGCGGCGGCATGCGGAGCGTGTTACCAGACAGGTTTCCGCGCGCCGCGTTCCCGGCGCGGGCCCGTGGCACGTAATGTCCGCAAACGGGCCAGATCCGGCATGACAAGACCCCGACCACAGTCTAATTTCACGAATGAGGAGACGTCAGGGGCCAACCGGGGGGATGGGGCCGCTGGCCATAACAAGAAACAAAGAGAAACGCCATGCAGCTTGACCGCGAAGCCGCCGGACCGTCGCAATTCGTCTCACGATTGATCGCCGCCGACAGGGCGACATATTGAGCCGCTTGCCGCGTGGCCGCGGCGTCAACCACGGGCAATGCACGAAATCGGTAAGTGATGGACGGAGGGGCCGTCGCGTTGACCGCTGATTTCATGAAACGATCAATCCCCGCAGCAGCAGCCATACGTCGCGCCACAAGGCCGTGCCGCAACCCCGGCCGACCCCGCGGCGCAACAACGAACGCGGGTTCGCGTCGGGCAAGAACACGGAAACGCGTTCCCCTTCGGGCGCTACCGGCGCTGGTGCGCTGCAACATGAGAGGTCCCGGCCCATGCCCCCATCCCGCCGTGACCGTGTCGCAGACAAGCAAAGCGGCGGGATCGGAACGCTTGGCATGATCATTGCTGTCACTGACGACAGTGGCAGGACAAACGTCGCGGCCTGGCATTGCCGATGACGCCATCCGGTCGAAACAGAAGGCCCACAGGGAGGGACAGCGATGTCTAAGCTGGCTTCAAACGAATATTACGATCTCGTCCGCACGACGAACTGGACGCCGCGCTATGTGGACGAAGCGGAGCTGTTCCCCGAAATGATGTCGGGAGCGCGTGGTATTCCGGCCGAGGCGTGGGAAACTTTCGACGAACCCTACAAGGTTACCTACAGCGACTATGTCGCGACCCAGCGCGAAAAGGACGCCGGCGCCTATTCCGTGAAGGCGGCCCTCGAGCGCGCCAATTACATCGACAGCGCGGATCCGGGTTGGGTCAGCACGCTGCAGGCGCACTACGGCGCCCTCGCCGTCGCCGAGTTCGCGGCGGCCACCGCGGAAGCCCGCATGGCACGTTTCTCGCGCGCGCCGGGCAATCGCAACATGGCCACCTTCGGCATGCTGGACGAAATGCGCCATGGCCAGATCCAGCTCTTCTTCCCGCACGAGCACACGAAGCGCAGCCGTCAGTGGGACTGGGCTCACAAGGCGATGCACACCAACGAATGGGCCGCCGTCGCCGCGCGTCACATGTTCGACGACATGATGTTCACGCGGGATTCGGTCAGCGTCGCCATCATGCTGACCTTCGCCTTCGAGACCGGCTTCACCAACATGCAGTTCCTCGGCCTCGCCGCCGACGCCGCCGAAGCCGGTGACCACACCTTCGCCAGCCTGATCTCGAGCATCCAGACCGACGAATCCCGTCATGCCCAGCAGGGCGGCCCGGTGCTGAAGATCCTGATCGAGAACGGCAAGAAGGACGAGGCGCAGAAGATGATCGACGTCATCTTCTGGCGTGCCTGGAAGCTGTTCTCGGTGCTGACCGGCCCGATCCTCGACTATTACACCCCGCTCGAACACCGGAAGCAGTCGTTCAAGGAATTCATGCAGGAATGGATCATCGGCCAGTTCGAGCGCCAGCTGAACGACCTTGGCCTTGATCTGCCCTGGTACTGGGACGAGTTCGTCCGCGCCCTCGACGAGACGCATCACGGCATGCACATGGGTGTCTGGTTCTGGCGCCCGACCGTGTGGTGGAACCCGGCCGCCGGCGCGTCGCCCGAGGAGCGGGAATGGCTGGAAAGCAAGTACCCGGGCTGGAACGCCACCTTCGGTCGCTGCTGGGACGTCATCACCGAAAACCTGCAGAAGGGCCGCGAGGAACTCACCCTGCCCGAGACCCTGCCGACGATCTGCAACATGTGCAACCTGCCGGTGGTCGGCACACCGGGTGACGGCTGGAATGTCAAGGATTACCAGCTCGTCCACGAAGGTCGCCTCTATCACTTCGGCTCCGAGGTCGACCGCTGGTGCTTCGAGCAGGACCCCGCCCGCTATCAGGGTCACATGAGCGTCGTCGACCGTTTCCTGGCCGGCGAAATCCAGCCGCAGAACCTGGCCGGCGCGCTCCTCTACATGAGCCTGAATCCGGGCGAGATCGGCGTCGACGCCCACAATTACGCCTGGGCCGGCGTCGGCAAGCAGAGCCACGCCGCCGAGTAACGCGGACACAGACAACCAGACAAAAGGCAAGTCGGAGGGGGTTTCACGCCCCCTCCCCCTATCCGGTAAAGGGGAGGAAGAACCATGGCAATATTTCCGCTCTCGTCGAATTTTGAAGGTGATTTCGTCATCCAGCTCGTCGTCGTCGACGATGCCTCGACCATGGACGAAGTCGCCGCCACCTGCGCCGTTCACTCGGTGAACCGCCGGGTCGCGCCGCAGCCCGGCAAGGTCATGCGTGTCCGCCGTCATTCCACGGGCGAAGTCTACCCCCGTGACATGCAGGTGAAGAGTGCCGGCCTGCTGCCGACCGAAACCATTGACGTCATTTTTTCCGACATCTGAATACAAGAGAGACGAGCATGGCATTCGAGAAAATCTGCTCGCTCGACGACGTCTGGGAAGGCGAGATGGAGGAATTCACCACGGCCGAAGGTCGTGATGTCCTCGTCGTCTGCATCGAAGGCGGCAAGATCAAGGCCTTCCAGTCGATGTGCCCGCATCAGGAGATCGCGCTCATCGACGGCACATTTGAAAACGGCGTGATCACCTGCAAGGCCCATCTCTGGCAGTTCGACAGCGAGACCGGTCAGGGCCTGAACCCGACCGACTGCAGGATCGCGGAATATCCGATCAAGATCGACGGCGACGACGTCTTTATCGACGTCGCCGGCATCGAACCCTGCAAATCGCATACGTAACCGGGAGAGGAACATGAGCACCCATAGCGCCGCCAGTGAAGGCTATCGCAACAACAGGGTCGGTCCGATCCTGCGTGCCGGCGAAGTGGCCCAGGCCGCCATCCAGGCGGTCGAGGACGACAACCCGGGCAAGAAGATCCACGTCGAGGACCGGACAGCCTACGTCCGCATCGAGTGCGAGGACGAATGCATCCTGACCCGCGCGTCGATGGAGGAGGCCCTCGGCCGGCCGTTCCAGATGCGCGAGATCGAGATCAATCTCGGCTCCTTCTCGGGCCAGATCGATACCTCGCCGGACCGCATCCGCTTCTACCTCGCCAAGCATCTCTGACAAGAAACCAATTCCGGGAAGGAACCCCAAGATGTCCGCCGCCCCCGAGCCCCTGAAGCCGCTCAAGACCTGGTCCCATCTCGCCGACCGACGCAAGCGTCCCAGCGAATACGACATCGTCAGCACACGGCTGCACTATCGCCGTCGCGACCCGAATGCGCCCTGGGAGCTCGACCCCAATCTGCCGATGAACGACTGGTACCGGAAGTACTGCAACGAGAGCCCGCTGAAGCATCCGGATTGGGATCTGTTCCAGGACCCGGACCAGCTCGTCTACCGGACCTACAACATTCTCCAGGACGGCCAGGAAGCCTACGTCGGTGGTCTGTTCGACCAGTTCAGCGACCGCGGCCACGACGAGATGATCTCGCGCGAATGGATCGCGACCCTCGCGTCCTTCTTCGCCCCCGCCCGCTATCTCTACCACGGCCTGCAGATGGGCTCGGCCTATGTCGCCCAGATGGCGCCGGCGAGCACCATCACGGCCTGCCTCTACCTGCAGTCGGCCGACAGCCTGCGCTGGGTCACCCACACGGCCTACCGCACGGTGGAACTCTCCAAGGCGCAGCCGGACCTCGGCTTCGGCAAGGACGAGCGCAAGCACTGGGAAAATGATCCCCAGTGGCAGGGCTTCCGCCGTCTGCTGGAGGAAGGCCTCATCGTCTGGGACTGGGCGGAAGCCTTCGTCGTCTTCAATCTCGTGCTGAAGCCGGCGGTCGAGGAAGCCCTGCTCGGTGTCCTCGCCGATGCCGCACGCAGCAACGGCGACACGCTCTACAGCCTGCTCTCCCAGGCGCAGATGCGTGATGCGGAGCGTCACCGGCGCTGGGCCTCGCGCCTCGTCGAAATGGCGATGACAGTCGAAAGCAACAAGGACTGGTTGCGGGCGCGCGTCGCCGACTGGACACCGCGCGCCGAAGTGGCCATCGCCGACTACTGCAAGGCGCTCGGCGAAGCCGAGGCCGGCGCTCGCGCCATCGAGCGCATGCATGCGTTCCAGCGTGGCCTCGGCCTGCGCGACTGACGGTCTCACGGCGGATCCGCGCACCGGCGCTGGATCCGCCACCGTATTGGCGATTGTTACGGTCACGTTCGCGACGATTGGCATCATCCAACCGAAACCGAACGAAGTTCACGAATCTCTGGAAGCAGGTGTGATGGTATAATCCAGCATATTTGGAACGCATAAAAAAACCGGCGCCAAAATAAAACAACCGGGGGGAAATCATGGCAGCGGTCATCCGAAATTTTGCCACCGCAAGAAACAACATGGCGGACGAGAATTCACCATCCCAAAGGTCGCGGAATTTTCCCGAGATGGACGATCTCGCAGCCCGCCTGCGCTTCTGTCCACAGGTAGGGCGGATCTGGCTCGACGACAACCGGATGGTCCTCCTGCACAACCATTCGCTGGGCGCCCTGCGCAACGAACTGATCGAGACCATCGGCCTTCAGGGCGCGCGCGCGCTGCTGACCCGCATGGGCTATGCCTCCGGCGCGCAGGACGCGGAACTGGCAGTCAAGGTCCGTCACGGCCGTGACTTCTTCGATTTCTTCACGGTCGGCCCCCAGCTCCACATGATCGAGGGCATCGTCACCGTGGAACCCGTTCGTGTCGAATCCGACGTGAACACCGGACGTTTCTATGGCGAGTTCATCTGGCACGACTCCTGCGAGGACGAAGTGCACATCGCATCCCACGGCATCGGCACCGACCCCGCCTGCTGGATGCAAATCGGTTATGCCTCAGGTTATACCAGCATCTTCATGGGTCGCCCCATGCTGTTCCGGGAAGTCGAATGCAGGTCCATGGGCCACGCTGCCTGCCGCATCATCGGCAAGCCGGTCGCGGAATGGTCGGACGCGGACGAGGACCTGCGATACCTGCAACCGCATGCCTTCGCCAACCGGGGCAGCCAGGGCCCCATCGTCGTGAATGCGACGGCCGCCGGCATGCCCGCGCCCGAGCTGATGGAGACGAGCCGTTCTCCGGTCAAGGAACTCGTCGGCGCCTCGGCCGGCTTCAACACCGTCTGTCACATGCTCGAGAAGGTCTCGCGTACCAATGCGACCGTGCTGCTGCTCGGCGAATCCGGCGTCGGCAAGGAGATGTTCGCGCAGACCCTGCACCGTATCAGCGCGCGCGCCGACGGGCCCTTCATCGCGGTCAACTGCGCGGCCATTCCCGAACACCTGATCGAATCCGAACTGTTCGGGGTCGAGAAGGGGGCCTATACGGGCGCCGTGACTTCGAGGCCTGGCCGCTTCGAGCGGGCCAATGGCGGCACATTGTTCCTAGACGAGATCGGCACCCTCAGCCTTGCCGCGCAGGGCAAGCTGCTGCGCGCCCTGCAGGAGGGCGAGATCGAGCGCGTGGGCGACCAGCGCAGCCGCAAGGTGGACGTGCGCATCGTCGCGGCCACCAATGTCGAACTGCGTCGCGGCGTCACCGAGGGCAGCTTCCGCGAAGATCTCTTCTACCGGCTGAACGTCTTTCCCATCCACATCCCGCCGCTGCGGGACCGGCGGGCCGACATCCCCCTGCTGCTCAACCATTTCCTTGGCTACTTCTGCCAGCGTCACGCCAAGACGCTGACCGGCTTCACCCAGCGTGCGATCACCGGCCTCTATTCCTACGGCTGGCCCGGCAACGTGCGCGAGCTGGAGAACATGGTGGAACGCGGGGTGATCCTGGCACCCGAGGGCGGGGCCATCGACCTGTGCCATCTCTTCACTTCGGGTGAAAAATTCGATTCGGTCGTGCTCGGCATGGATCGGGAAGGTCGCCTCAATCCGGTGACCGAAGAGCAGAACGCCTCAGGCTCGCCCTCGACCACGTCGAGCCCCGATCAATTGGCGCAGACTGTCCTGCGTTCCCGCATTCCGCTCGACCAGTTGGAGGAAAGCCTGCTGCGGGGCGCGGTGGAACAGGCCGGCGGCAATATTTCCGAGGCGGCACGCCTCCTCGGCATCAGCAGGGCGCAGCTGGCCTATCGCCTCAAACGCGGCTAGGCCGCTTCGAGACGAAAGACAGGGACGAGAGAGGACAAGGGCGGGAATGGCGACCAGCAAGGGCCGTCGCGCAATCGAAGTGAAACGGTCAGCGCCGGACAGCCCGCCTCTCCCGTTCCCGGACGCCCCCGGAGAGGAAGGCGACGGAACGAAGACGCTGGCCGAACTGGCTTACCGGCGCATCCGGGACCTGATCATCGCCGGCGATCTCGCGCCCGACGAGAAGCTGCGCATCGAATATCTGCGCAGAGCCCTTGACATTGGTGCCAGCCCCTTGCGCGAAGCCCTCTCCCGTCTGTCATCCCACGGGATCGTCGAGATGGAAGGGCAGCGTGGCTTTCGCGTCGCCTCCGTCTCGCTCCCCGCACTCTGGGACATCACCGAGACGCGACTCCTGCTCGAAGCCATGCCTTGCGGCGCTCCATCGAGCGGGGCGACGATACGTGGGAGGCATCGGTCGTCGCCGCCTACCATCGGCTGCACCGGGCGGAGCAGCGCCGCCAGGCGGCTGCCGGCCGAGCGGGATCTCGCGCATGAACACCGCGCCATCATGGATGCGGCCCTCGCCCGCAATGCGGACGAGGCCTGCCGACTCTCGGACGAACACATCATGCGCACGGCAATGGCGATTGCGGCGATTCTGGCGGGACAAAGCCCGCGATCCACGCCGTCGACGGCCTGATCATGGCCTTGCTCTCTCGGGGAGCAGGCGTGGAGGATCCTTCGGGTCACCGCCAAATGGTCGGGGCGACTGGATTCGAACCAGCGACTTCTTGCTCCCAAAGCAAGCGCTCTACCAGGCTGAGCTACGCCCCGAAGGCCCCTCCATACACGAGGGACGCCGGGCGTTCAATGGAGGGCTGGCCACTCGGTGCTTGCGAGCGACATCATTCGCCGTCAATATGCGCGCTCTTCCACCAGGGGGAGCCGGAGCGCCGGCTGAGAGGTTCCACGCGGAACGACCCCACGAACCTGATCCGGTTGATACCGGCGTAGGGATGGGTGCTGCCGATGGTCAACAGCGACCGGCCGGCCGATGCCGGCATGTCCAACCGCGCGTCCTTTGCGCCTTGCGCCGGGATGGCGCCAGCGCTTGCCGTGCGCGGCGCGGCCCTTTCCTTCGGTTCGACGACCCATTTCCGCGATCTCGACCTCGACTTGCCTGGCGGACGCACCACCTGCCTTCTCGGGCCGAGCGGCGTCGGCAAGTCCAGCCTGCTGCGCCTCGTCGCGGGGATCGGCATGGCGGGATTGTCGGGTCGGGTCACGGCGTCGGACGGGGCGACGCTGGCCGGGCGCACCACCTTGATGGCGCAACAGGATCACCTGCTGCCCTGGGCTTCCGTGCTCGATAACGTGATGCTGGGGGCGCGCCTGCGGGGCGACGCGCCGGATGCGACGCGGGCCCATGCC
>JAQVKV010000550.1 GCA_028694545.1 Zavarzinia sp.
CGGCGAGCAGCGGCACTGTCGACGAAATAGGCTTCGCCGCAGTGATAGCGGCCCTCCTCGTCCTGCACCAGATAGCCACGATTGAGCAGCGGCCCGATCTTGCGGCGCAGGGTCTCGCGCGGAATGTTGGTAAGACGGGCGATGCGCAGCAAGGGCATGCCCGCGCCATCCCCATCGAGCAATTGCCGCGCAAGCAGCCGCATCACCGCCCCCTGCTCGTCGCCGCCATGCAGTCGCTGGCGCTCGTCCGCGATCACGTCGAGCAGATCGAGCAGGCGACGCACATCCTCGACCCCCTGAGCGTCCAGGCCGGGAATCCTGCCGGGCTCGACTTTCTTCGGTGCCGCCTCGTCGCTCATCGCCCGCTCAACATGCCATGCTGACGCGATTCCGCCCGTCGGCCTTGGACCTGTAAAGCGCGGCATCCGCGCGGGCGATGACGTCGCCTTGTGCCTCGCCCGGCTTCGCGTCGGTCACACCGATCGAGACCGTCACCCCGATCTCGCGCCCGTCGGCGATGCGAAACGGCTCCTGTGCCGTGACGCGCACCAGGCGCTCGGCGATCATGCGCGCCTCCTCGCAGGAGGTTTCCGGCATGATGATGACGAATTCCTCGCCGCCGAACCGTGCGACCATATCGACGCCCCGGGTGTTCATGCGCAGACGATGCGCGAACTGGCGCAGCACCGCGTCGCCCGCCGGATGGCCATAGGTGTCGTTGATCGACTTGAAGTGATCGAGGTCGAGCAGCATGGCCACCGTTCCGCTGGCGCTCCCCTCCCCCGCCAGACGGGTGGAGAGGTTGTTTTCGAGAGAGCGGCGATTATAGAGCCCGGTCAGCGGATCGACGACCGCCAGTTCGACCAACATCTGCATGGTCTCGCGCAGGCGGTCCTGAAACATCTTCCGCCGCAACTGCGTATTCACCCGGGCCTGAAGCTCGGCCCGATCGGCCGGCTTCGTGACGTAGTCGTTTACGCCGAGATCGAGGGCACGCAGCAGTGAGCGATCGTCTCCCGCCTTCGAGAGGACAAGGACAGGCACTTGGCGCAGCCGCTCCGACGCGCGCAGGAAGGCGCAGAGACGCAAACCGTGCTGCCCCGGGAGGGTCAGGCTGATAACGACGAGGTCCCATTCCCCATCGGTGATGGACCGCCGCGCCTCGGCCTCGTCGGAGACGACGCGCAAGCCCGCGCATCGCGACAGGATCGGCCGGATCGCCTCGACCGAAGCCGGATCATCCTCGACGACGAGGATCGCGGCATTGGCGACGGGATTCACCTCCTGCACCGGGTCGGGGAGCGAGGCAAGGCCGAAACTGTGCCCTGCCACTTCACGCAGGCGCAGCTCGTCGAACATGGTCTTCAGGCGCACCAGGTTGCGCACCCGGGCGAAGAGGGCGACATCGTTGGTCGGCTTGGTCAGGAAGTCGTCGGCGCCGGCTTCGAGGCCGGCGATCCGGTCCGATGGCTGGTCGAGGCCGGTGATCATCACGACCGGAATATGGCTGGTCAGGGGGTCCGCCTTCAGACGGCGACAGACCTCGAATCCATCGATGTCCGGCATCATGACGTCGAGCAGGATGATGTCGGGATTCTCGCTGTGCGCCTTCTCCAGCGCTTCCTGGCCGCTACCGGCCAGAACCACCTCGAAGAATTCGGCGAGAAGCTTGGCCTCGAGAACCTTGCGGATGACATGGACGTCGTCCACCACGAGTACTTTGGCTGTCATCCTCGCCCCGCAGGCTGCTTCACGACCCGGACCGGCATCAAGCTCGCCGACATCACAAACTGGAACGTCACAAACTCGGCGTTGACCGGCGACCCGGGTGGCGGTCATGTTGGCACCGCCTCGACAGGTCCTGGTTTCAGCCTGGACTATAAGGAGATAGCACTACAATGAATCCATCGTGAATCGAAGTGCTGATCCGGCAAAGAAAGAAGGTTAACGGCTCCATGAAATCCGATCGGGCGGAAACCATCGCCTTGCTGGCGCTTGCCCATATCACGGCGCGCGAAGATCTTCTGCACCGCTTCCTCGCCGATTCCGGTCTGGACGGATCGGGCCTTCGCGTCTCGGTCGCGGACCCCGCCATGCTGGGCGGCGTGCTCGATTTCATCCTGGCCGACGACGCCCGCGTGCTCGACTTCGCGGCGGAAGCGGGCCTTGCCCCGGAGGAGCCCCTGCGCGCCCGCCTTACCCTGTCAGGCGATCTGGTCGAGGGCCGGGGGATGATGCAGTGAGCGCGCCCCGTATCCACGACGACGTGATGCCCCAGCTCGACGCCCTGGCGCTCGAGGCCGGGCGACCGCTGGTGATCACGGACGCGGATGAAGTCCTGTTCCTGTTCCTCCAGGGCTTCGAAGCCTATCTCGAGGACAACGGCTATTATCTCGATCTGTCGTCCTTCGCCCTTGTCGGCAATATCCGCAAGGCCGATACGGAAGAGATGGCTCCCGTCGAGGAGGCGAAATCCCTGCTGGACGGCTTCTTCAGGGACAGGACGGAAACCATGACGCCGGTGCCCGGCGCCGCCGAGGCGTTGGAAGCCCTTTCGGCACGGGTGCAGATCGTCGTCCTGTCGAACCTGCCCGATTCGTCGCGCACGGCGCGGGAGCGGGCGCTCGCGCTCGCCGGCATGCCCTATCCGATCGTCGCCAACATCGGCCTGAAGAGCCCCGCCGTACACCACATGGCGGAACGCGTGCAGGCCCCGGTCTTCTTCCTCGACGACATCCCGCACAACCACACCTCGGTCGCGCAGACGGCGCCCGACGTGCAACGGATACAGTTCATCGCGGATCCGCGCCTCGCCCGGCTCATCGGCCCCGCCGAACATTGCCATCACCGGGTGGACGACTGGACGGAAGTGCGCCTGCTGATCGAACGCGAACTCGCCTCCCTCGGCTGGT
>JAQVKV010000551.1 GCA_028694545.1 Zavarzinia sp.
TAGAGATCGGTCAGCAGGGGACTGGCACCGGAATACATCGCGTCACGACCCTTCGTGTTGGCGTCGGCGCGAGTGTAGCCGTCCGCGCCCGCCGTCGACACCGCCGACTTGATCCGCGCGCCAAGCCTGCCGACAATGCCAACGCAGAGAGTGAGGCAGCATGACCCCGATCACCATCGAGCCCGGCCGCGACCTTCTCCTCGTGGTCGACGTGCAGAACGATTTCTGCGAGGGCGGCCGCCTGGCGGTGCCCGATGGCGGCGCCATCGTGCCCGTGGTCAACCGCCTGATGGCCCTGTTCGACCATGTCGCCCTGACCCAGGACTGGCACCCGCCCGGCCACCGGTCCTTCGCGTCGGCCCACGCCGGACACGCGCCCTTCACCCAGGTCGCCATGCCCTATGGCGAGCAGACCCTGTGGCCCGACCATTGCGTGCAGGGCACCGACGGCGCCGCCCTCCATCCCGGGCTCGAAACCGGCAGGGCCGAACTCGTGCTGCGCAAGGGGCGCGATCCGCTCATCGATTCCTATTCCGCCTTCATGGAAAACGACCGCCGGACATCGACCGGCCTCGGCGCCTGGGCACGCGAACGGGGCTTCGACCGGATGTTCCTCGCCGGTCTCGCCCTCGATTACTGCGTGCTCTGGTCGGCGGAAGATGCCTGCGAAGCCGGTTTCGAGACTTACGTGATCGAGGATGCCTGTCGCGGCCTCGACGTCGAGGGATCGATGGCACGGGCCAAGCACCGGCTCGCCGCCTGCGGCGCCACAAGGATCAGCGCGGGCCGGATCGCCAGAAGCGATCGCTGAGCCCCCGAAGCCACGCCCCCCAACCGCCCCCCCAAAAAGCCGCGACACATTGAGCCCTGTCAAAGACAGGAAATGTCATTATATATTTTCCTTAATTCATAGGTGCCGCATTGGAGACAGACCATGGCCATGGTGTTGATCGTCGAAGCCGCTCCCGCGATGGCCGGGCGCCTGGCGCGCGCGATGTGAGGTCATAATAATGCGCTCCCTTATCCTCGCCGGCGCGCTCGGCGCCCTCCTGGCGACACCCGCCATCGCCGCCGAATACCGCGTCACCGCCACGGAACGGACCGACACCAAGGCGGTGTTCGCCGAGGTGCAAAGCCGGGCGGTGGTGCCGGCGCGGGCCCGCATCGGCGGCACCATCCGCGAGATTTCCGTGGTCGAGGGCAGCGCCGTCGAACAGGACGCGGTGGTCGCCCTCGTGGTCGACGACAAACTGGCACTCGAGCTGACGGCGGCGGAAGCGAAGATCGCGGCCCTGCGCAACCAGCTCGAAAACGCCCGGATCGAGCTGGACCGGGCAAAGCAGCTGCGCGCCAGCGGCATCGCGCCGCAGAGCCGGGTCGATCAGGCGAAGACCCAGTACGACGTCATCGGCAACCAGGTGTCGGCGGCCGAAGCCGAGAAATCGGTGATCGACCAGCGCGCCAGGGAAGGCGCCATCCTGGCGCCCGCCGAAGGCCGCGTGCTGACCGTGCCGGTGACGCAAGGCACCGTCGTCCTGCAGGGCGAGGTGGTCGCCCGTATCGCCACCGGGCCCTATTACCTGCGCCTGTCGGTCCCGGAACGCCACGCCGGCCAATTGGCCGAAGGCGCCTCGGTCGCGGTCGCGGGGCGCGGCATCACCGGGGGCCAGGGTCGCATCGCCCGGGTCTATCCCGAGATCACCGACGGCCGGGTGAATGCCGACGTGGAGGTGGCCGGGCTCGGCGATTATTTCGTGAACGAACGCCTGCTCGTCACCATTCCGGTCGGGCAGCGCAAGGTGATCGCCGTGCCCGAGAGTGCGATCCGCCGCAGCCACGGCATGGATTATGTCCGCGTGGCGACGGACGCGGGCCCCGCCGATGTCGCCGTGATCCCGGGCGAGAGCTTCAAGGACAGGGATGCGCCCATGGTCGAGATCCTGACCGGGCTGCGCGACGGCGACAGCGTGATCCTGCCATGACGCCGGAGACCCGAAAGCACGGCATCGCCGACGGCCTGACCCGGGCCTTCATCAATTCGCCGCTGACGCCCCTGTTCCTGCTCGCCGCCTTCATGGTCGGCCTGCTGGCCCTTGCCCTTCTCCCGCGCGAGGAAGAACCGCAGATTTCCGTGCCCATGGTCGACATCCGGGTGATGGCCGACGGACTGAAGGCGGAAGACGCGGTGAAACTGGTCACCGAACCGCTTGAGACCATCGTCAAGAGCATCGACGGCGTCGAACACGTCTACTCCCAGACCATGGACGACGGCACCCTGGTCACCGCCCGTTTCGAGGTCGGCACCAATGCGGACGCGGCCATCCTGCGCGTGCACGAGAAGATCCGCGCCAACATGGACCGCATCCCGACCGGCATTCCCGAACCGCTGATCGTCGGTCGCGGGATCGACGATGTCGCGATCATGGTGGTCGCGCTCTCACCCGAGCCGGCGCTGGGCGGGCGATGGACCGCGAGCGACCTGTCCCGTCTCGCTCTCGACCTGCAGGTCGAGATCGCGAAACTGCCGGATGTCGGCCTCACCTATATCGTGGGCGAGCAGCCGAGCGCGATCGAGGTCCGCCCGGACCCGGAAAAACTATCGCTCTACGGCGTCACCCTGCAACAGCTCGCTGGCAAGATCGAGGGCGCCAACCGCTCGTTCCAGCTCGGCTTCGTGCGCGCCGACGGCGGCCAGCAGGCCGCCGTCGCGGGCCAGACCCTGCGTGATCCCCCGGCGATCGACAATCTGTTGCTGACGACGCGGGACGGCCGTCCGGTCTACGTCCGCGATGTCGCCGAAACCGTGATCGCCACCGATACGAAAGAGACCCGCGTCGCCTCGATCACGCGGAATGGCGATGACCTCGTCGCCACCCCCGCGATCTCGCTCGCGATCGCCAAGCGCCCGGG
>JAQVKV010000552.1 GCA_028694545.1 Zavarzinia sp.
TGCATCGGCTGGTCTATGGCGTCGGCGTGCTGGCGATCGTGCATTTCTTCATGCAGTCCAAGGCCGATCCGGGCGAGGCGACGATTGCCGCCGGGCTCTGGTGCTGGGCGATGGTGCGGCGCCTGCTGCCCGGAACCGGTATCGTCGCGCCGTTCGTCGGCATCGTGGCCACCATCGCGGGGGCAGGGATCGCCGAGGCGCTGTTCCTCTATTTCCTGCGGAACGTCGATCCGGCGCGCGTGCTCGCCGCCAACCTCGACTTCACCTTCGGGCCGAGGCCGGCGCTCTGGGCCGGCCTCATCGTGCTCGGGGCGGAGGTGCTGTTCAGCCTTCGGCGCTACGCCGCGCGGAAAGCTCCCGGTGGATCCGCGCCAGGGCGACGGCATCCAGCGGATAGTGCCGCATGACCAGCGCGCCGGCCAGGTTCATGCCCGCCGGCAGGAAGACATAGAGCGCGATCAGCGCGCCGAGCCCCGGAATGGGCGCGCCCGGCGGCAGGTCGGCGACCGCCGTCGGCGAGAAGCCGAAGAAATCCAGCAGCGGATAGGTCAGCCCGACGGCCAGGGCGAAGCCGATCTTGTTGGTCATGGTCAGCAGGCCGTAGAACAGGCCGGTGCGGTTGTGACCGCTGCGCAATTCGTCCTCGTCCGCCGCGTCGGCCATCAGGGCTCGCAGCAGGAAGGTGCCCGAGGCATAGCCAAGGCCATAGAGCAGGGACAGCACCACGAGGGCGACATTGTCGCCGGGGCCGAGGAACAGGAACATCGTGCCGAGCGCGCAGTTCCATACGGCGCCGATGGCGAAGGCCCGGTTCTTGCCGAAGCGATAGGAAACGTTCAGCCAGATCGGAATGCCGAGGATGCCGGCGACGAAATAGCCGAGCAGCAGGCTGGAAGTCAGATGCGGCGCCTGCACGACCGACTCGACCATGAAGACGAAGAGCGCGCCGGTGATCGCGGGCGGCACTCCGGCCAGCAGATCGGCCAGCAGGATGCGCTTCACGTAGGGGTTCCGCGCGATCGTCGCCACCGCCTCGCGCATGGACAGATGGGCGGCACCCGCGCCCCGGCGGTTCGGCGGATCGGGCACCTTCACGATGGCGAGCAGAACGCCCAGCGGGAAGACCGCGATGATGAACCAGCCCATGGCGCCGATGCCGTCCGCCCTTTCGGCATCGCCCGACATCTCGATCAGCGCCGGCATGGTAAGAACGGCGACCATGCCGATGATGCCCACCATCTCGCGCCAGCCGTGGATGCGGCTGCGCTGGTGATAGTCGGGCGAAAGCTCGGCCCCCCAGGACATATGGCTGATGACGCCGAGTGCATAGCCCGCGTACATGACGATCAGCCAGCCAAAGACATAGACCGGCCCGACGTCGTCCGGCGGCAGGAACAGCCGCCACGCGCCGAGGCACATCAGGGGAACCGCCAGCGCCAGCATGGGGCGCCGCCGGCCGAAACGGCTGCGGACACGGTCGCTGACCGCGCCAAGGACGAGATCGGCGCCGAGATCGAAGAAGCGGCACAGCATGAAGATCTGCCCGACCAGGGTAAGGCCCAGCCCCATTTCCTTGGCGTAGAAGGGCGGCAGATAGACCGCGACCGGCAGACCGATGGCATAGAGGCCGAGCGCCGGCGCGGAAAAGGCGGCGAGCACGCTCCGCTTTACCGCCGGGCCGGATTTTGCCGCCGTACTGCCTGCATAGGCCTGCACGCCGTCCTGCGCGGCATTCTCCATGGACGTCATTGTTTTCTCCCCGCCGGCGTTCTTGTTTCTTGTCGCTGCCGGTCGGACGACAGCCTGCAATTCCGCGCTTTCAGGGTCAAGTGCGCGGGACGCTTACCGAATATTCACGAAGAGGGGCCTATCCTTTCATCCATGGCGACGGGTTATCCCTCGCCCCCATTCGTTCCTCCCCTCAACCTGGTTTTCTGACCGACCCTCCACCGCATGGTGGAGGGTTTCCTTTTCTTGATCAGGCTGACAAATTGTCGGTCAAGGAAGAATAAGTTCCGGGGGGAGAGGATGTCGGTTCTTGGATTCGATGGCGTGTTGCGGCGCCTGCCGGTGGGTTCGGTCGCCACGGCCGACGAGGCCAGGGTGCCGGTCGTCGATGCCCCCGCGCCCTGGGCGATCGAAGGGCGGGGTTTCGCCACCGTGCTGCGCATGGAAGGGGCCGCGCTGGACGCCGATCCCTTCGTCGTGCCCGAACTGCGGGGCCGGCGGCGCGGCGGGCGCCTTGCCTTCATGATGTATGTCGATTACGCGGCGACCCCCGTCGGGCCCTATCGCGAACTCTTGTTCATTCCCGGCCAGTACGATTTCGGCGGTCGGCGCTTCTGGTCGATCAGCCGGATCTATGTCTCGACCATGGACAGCGTGGTGAACGGGCGGCGCAACTGGGGCATTCCGAAGGATGTGGCGCAATTCGACGTCGAGCCGGTGAAGGGTGGCGAACGGGTTTGTGTTCGCTTCGACGGGCGCGAGGTCGCCGGTTTCACCCTGCGCCGGGCGCCGCTCACCGTGCCGGTGACGACGGCCGTGGTGCCGGCCGGCCTGCGCCGTCTCGGCCAGGTGCTGGGCGGCCATCTCTTCACCCTGTCGCCTTCGGCGTCCGGGCGGACCGGGCCGGGCGGCATATCCGACCTGCGCTCGGACCCCGCGCTGTTTCCCTATCTCGCGAAGGCGCGGCCGCTGGTGACGGTCGACATCTCCCGTTTCCACATGACCTTTCCGCTCGCTACCATCACGCCGCTCTGAACGGGGAGGTGAGATGGGTGAGACGGACCGAAGGGCGATCCTGCTGGCGCGGGCGATCGTCGTCCTGTTCCGGGATTTCGAGCGGGTGGCGCGGGCGGCGGAGATCACCGTGCCGCAGTATCGTTTCCTCCTGTTCCTGAAGCGGG
>JAQVKV010000553.1 GCA_028694545.1 Zavarzinia sp.
TACCTTCGCCACGGATCTCGACGACCAGGGCGAGGTTGTCGCCGCCGACATGGCGGCCTTTGAATGGGCGCTCGGCCTCGCCTTCGACGCGGCAGCCGGCGGCACTGTCCCGGTGGAGCGCCTGGCCACCCTCGCCCCCGAGGCCTGGGACGGGCTCCGCCCACGCTTCCAGCCCGGCTTCGGTCTTGTCACCGTGCGCCACGACGTGCACGAAGCCTGGGCGCGGTTCCAGGCGGGCGAAATCACGCAGCCCGCGCCCTTGCCCACCCCCGTCGGACTGCTCACCTGGCGGGCCGGGCTCGACGTCCGCTATCGTGTCGCGGTGGACGACGAGGTCCGGCTGATCACGGCCCTGCGTATCGGCCAAGGCTTTGGCGCGGCGGTCGGCGACAGCGCCGTGGAGCCCGCGCGCGCCGTGGAATTGCTGGCCGGGTGGTGTCTGTCGGCGATCGTCTCGTCACTCGATGGTGGCGACGAAAAATAATCGGGAACCGGTGACGGCGCCCCGCATTTCAGGTTTGTGACAACTTGATCTTCGGGGTCCGGACATGGCCGCCACGGGCAATCGCATCGCCGTCATCGACGGACTGCGGGGTTATTTCCTCGTCATGATGATGTCGAGCCACCTGATCTTCGACGGTGGCGCGCTCCTGCTGCGCGTTCACCACGGCGAGGTCGCCTTCGTCGAGGATGCCCAGGGTTTCGTTTTCCTTTCGGGTCTCGTCGTCGGGCTCACCTATGCCCGCATCCTCGGCCGGCGCGGCACCGTCGCACTGACCGAAAAGGCCTGGACACGGGTGGGCGAACTCTATCGCCTGCTCATGCTGACCTTGGCCGTCGTCCTCGCCAGCGCCTTCCTGCTGCCCGGCGGCAGCCAGATCTGGGGCTGGCAGCTCGGCATCCTGGGTACCGCGCCTCTCGATCATGTGCCGCTCGCGGTCGGGCTGCTCTACCAGCCCGCCTATCTCGACATCCTGCCGCAGTACATGATCTACCTCGTGGCGGCCCCCTTCCTGGTGCGCTGGACCGCCGCCGGCCATGGCTTCACCGTGATCGCCGGCAGTCTCGCGATCTGGATCGCGGCGCAGATGGGCCTGCACCTGCCCCTGGTCGCGGCGGTGGAGCGTCTGGTGATGATGGCGGATTCAGGCGCGGCCCTGCGCGCCTATTTCAATCCGCTCGGCTGGCAATTGTTCTTCGTCTCGGGCGCCGTGATCGGTGCCGCGGCCTATACGGGCCAGTTGAAGACCGATAAGATCCTCGGGCCCCAGCGTCTGGGCCTCGCCATGATCGCCCTTGGCCTCGCCGGCGTCTTCACCGTGATCCGCGTTCTTCATGGCCTCAGCCTGCTCGACGGCGAATTGGGTCAGCGCTTCTACCGCTTGCTGCGGCGCGAGGACCTGAGCCTCGTCTACGTCCTCAATTTCGCGGCCCTCGGTTATGGCGTCGCTTTCCTGCTGGTCAACGCGGGCTCGGCCGCCGTGCCCCGTGCGGTCGGCTTCGTCGGGCGCATGCTGCACCGTTTCTTCGCCGTGCCCTTCTTCGCCTTCCTCGGCCGCCATTCGCTGCAGGTCTATGCCTTCCACGTGCTGGTCGCCTATGCCGCCGTGGCGATCCAATGGTACGCCGGCCCGCTGAACGAATGGGCAAAGAGCGCGATCGTGATCGGCGCCGTCCTCAGCCTCGCCATTCCGGCGCAATGGCACAGCCTGTCCCAGCGCCGGGAACAGGCCCGCGCCACGCTGCGCGCCGCCACCAGCTCGCAGGCCTAACCGCGCAGTGCCGACAGGGTGCGCCGGAAGCGCGTGGCGGCGACGGTGAAGAATACGCCGCCGATCGCGACAAGGATGACCAGCTTGCCCCAGATGATGTCGAGCCCCGCCCCCCGATAGAGCACGGCCTGGGCGGCGGCGACGAAATGGCTGGAGGGCGAGGCCGCCATCAGCCATTGCAGCCAGTCCGGCATGCTTTCCATCGGTGTCGTGCTGCCGGACAGCAGGATCATGACGACGAGAATCGGCAGCGCCAGCAGGCCGAACTGGGGCATGGACGAGGTGAAGGTCGCGATCAGGATGCCCATGGTCGCGATGGCGAATTCATAGAGCACGGCGCACAGGAGGAAGAGCGCCAGCGACCCCGCCAGCGGCACTTTCAGCACCCCCTGCACGACGATGAGCAACGACAGTCCGGCGGCGATGACGATCACCATGCCGTTGGCCCAGACCTTGGACAGCATGATGTCGATCGGGCGCACGGGCATCACCAGCAGGTGTTCGATGGTGCCGTGCTCGCGCTCGCGGATGAAGGCCGCCCCGGTCAGGATCACCGTGAGGATGGTGACATTGTTGATCACCTGCATCACCGGCGTGAACCATTCGGAGGCGAGGTTCGGGTTGAAGCGGGCCCTTGTCACCACCTCGACCGCGGAATCCGGCGCCGGCCCGTCCCGACGCAGGCGGTCCCCCACCGTGTCGGACAGGATGCCGCGCAGATAGGCAAGACCATTGCCCGCCTGGGTCATCGCCGTCGCATCCACGTTGATCTGCAGCTCGGGCTGGCGTCCGGCCAGCACATCCGCCTCGAAGCGGGGCGGAATGTCGATGACGAAGACATAACGGCCATTGTCCATCGCCTCGTCGATCTCATGCGCCGAAATCTCCGCCGGGGCCTTGAACTGGGGCGGGCGGATGGCGTCGGCGATGGCGCGCGACAGTGCCGAACGATCCTCGTCGACCACCGCCACCGCCGCGTCGTGGACGTCGAAGCGCGCACCGGTCGCGACCGTGTAGATCGCGACGGTGAAGGTGTATAACACCAGGAACATCATCACCGGATCGGCGCGCAGGGAGCGCAATTCCTTCACGCCGAGCCGGAAGATGGTGGCGAGCCTTGCTCTCATCTCAC
>JAQVKV010000554.1 GCA_028694545.1 Zavarzinia sp.
CGCCGGCATGGCCTATGAGGCGATGAACAACGCGGGCTCGATGGACAGCCGGCTGATCGTCATCCTGAACGACAACGACATGTCGATCGCGCCGCCCGTCGGCGCCATGAGCGCCTATCTGGCGCGCCTCATGTCGTCGCGCTCCTATGTGAACTTCCGCCATCTCGCCAAGCAGATGATGCAGCGCTTCCCGAAGAGTTTCGAACGCACGGCGAAGCGCGCGGAAGAATATGCGCGCGGCATGGCGTCGGGCGGTGGCACCCTGTTCGAGGAACTGGGCTTCTATTACGTCGGCCCGATCGACGGCCATAATTTCGAGCATCTGCTGCCCGTCCTGCGCAACGCGCGCGACGCCGGTAACGGCCCGATCCTCATTCACGTCATCACCCAGAAGGGCAAGGGCTATCCCCCGGCCGAGGCGTCCGCCGACAAATATCACGGCGTGCAGCGCTTCGACGTCGCGACCGGCGCCCAGGTGAAGGCGAAGCCGAATGCGCCCCAGTACACCCGTGTGTTCTCGGACGCCCTGATCCGGCTCGCCGAACAGGACGAGAAGATCGTGGCGATCACCGGCGCCATGCCGTCCGGCACCGGGCTCGACCGTTTCGGCGAACGTTTTCCCAAGCGCAGCTTCGATGTCGGCATCGCCGAACAGCATGCGGTCACCTTCGCCGCCGGCATGGCGACCGAAGGGCTGAAACCGGTCTGCGCCCTCTATTCGACCTTCCTGCAGCGCGCCTACGACCAGGTGGTGCATGACGTCGCCATCCAGAAGCTGCCGGTCCGCTTCGCGATCGACCGCGCCGGCCACGTCGGCGCCGACGGGGCGACTCATGCCGGTTCCTTCGACATCGCCTATCTCGGCTGTCTGCCCGATTTCGTGCTGATGGCGCCCTCGGACGAGGCGGAACTGGCGCGCATGGTCGCGACCTCCATGGCGATCGACGATCGCCCCTCCGCCTTCCGTTTCCCGCGCGGCGAAGGCGTGGGCGTCGAAATCCCGACGGATCCCCAGCCGCTGGAAGTCGGCAAGGGCCGCATCGTCCGCGAAGGCAGCCGGGTCGCCATCCTCTCGCTCGGCACGCGCCTTGCGGAAGCGCTCAAGGCGGCGGACGAGCTTGCCGCGCGCGGGCTTTCCGTCACCGTGGCCTACGCCCGTTTCGCCAAGCCGCTCGATGAAGCGCTGGTCGATCGCCTCGCGCGCGAGCACGAGGTGCTGATCACGGTGGAAGAAGGTTCGACCGGCGGTTTCTCCGCCTTCGTGCTCCAGCATCTCGCCTTGTCCGGGCGGCTGGATACGGGCCTGAAGATCCGCCCCATGGTCCTGCCCGACATCTTCATCGACCAGGATGCCCCGCACGCCCAATACGACCTCGCCCGTCTGAATGCCCGGCATATCGTCGCGCAGGTGCTGGCGGCGCTGGGCGACGAGGCGGCGGCGAAGGCTCTGCGCGCCTAGGATCCGTTTTCCCAAGGGGTCGGACGCCGGGATGCCGGCGCCGGACGCCGTCTCGTGCATGTAATGTTTCCTTAAATCCTGCCGCGCATGAGTAGGGACGAATGTCGGTCCCTGGGCGGGGCGTGTCGGGACCTGCCCGGGCCGATGACTGGCGGCATGCGCCTTTCGGGACACCGATGGATTATTTTGGCCCTATTCTTTCCGCGGGCGGACTTAGCCTGGCCCTTTTCGTCGCCTTTCTCGCGGCGGATGCCTTTCTGGTCGAGCGGTTGCCCGCCAAATACCAGCGTCGCTCGCGGGAACTCGCCATCGTCATCCTGGCCGGGATGGTGATGTTCTTCCATTTCCATGGCGAAAGCGGTCTCGTCCTGGATCAGCGGGGCGGGGCCATCGCCGTCGCCACGGCGTTCGGCGGTCCCGTCATCGGCCTGATGGTCGCCGTCGCGGTGGCGCTGATCCGGTTTTCCATCGGTGGTCCCGCAGTTGTGGCCGGGCTCGTCGGCATCGCCGCCGATTTCGCGGTGTGTCTTCTCGTCTTCCGGCTCATGGGCATTCGGCGCGACGGGCGTGCCGTCCGTATTTCCCAACTTCTGGCGTTGGGGCTCGCGGTCGGGACGACCGAAGCCCTTTCGCTGCTGCTGGTGCCGCCGATCGGGAAGGCCTTCGTCCTGTTTCAGACCTATGGGCCCGGCATCTTCGGCGTCCAGATCGTCTCCACCGGTCTTTTCGGCTGGCTCGTGACCCTCTATCTCGATCGGCGCGCCGGTCAGCGGGCGCGGGCCATGCTGGATCTCGAGCAATTGGCCCTCAGCCGGGGGCTCGCCTCCACCCCCATCGAGTTCACCCTGAAGTTCGCCCTGGACGGCACCATCCTCGAAGCCAACCGGGCCTACGCCCGGCGCAGCGGCTACGAACTCGAGGAATTGAAGACCATGAACCTCGCCGGGCTGAGGGTGCTGGACGCGGGCGAAACGGTGCCCGCCCTCTTCGACCGGATCCGCGCCGCCGGGCGCCTGACCTACGAAAGCCGGCACCGCAATCGCGACGGCGAGGTCTGGCCAGCCGAGGTGACGGCGGTCTACGACGATGCGGGCGACTATGACCTCGCCTTCATGCGCGACATCACGGAACGCAAGCAGGCCGAACGCCATCTCGCCGAGAAGAGCGCCGATTTGCAGGGCGCCCTCGTCCAGACGATCGAGGCCCTGACCTCCGCGCTCGGCTGCCGCGATCTCGCTTCCGAGGGGCATGCCCGCAAGGTCCAGGACCTCTCGGTGCGGATCGGCCGCGCGCTCGGGCTGGACGACGACCGGCTGGAGGGCCTGCGCCTCGCGGCGACGGTGCACAACATCGGCCAGATCCAGATCCCGGCCGAAATCCTGAACCGGCCCCGGGCGCTCGGCGCCGAGGAAATGGACCTGATCCGCCTGCATCCGGCGACCG
>JAQVKV010000555.1 GCA_028694545.1 Zavarzinia sp.
CGCGTGCTCGACGCGATCGAGCGGCGATGGCAGCAGCTTGCCCTGCATCCCTTTTCGGGCGTTGCGCGGGACGACATCCTGCCGGGCTTGCGCCATCTCGTCTCCGGCGCCTATCTGACGCTCTATCGTGTCACGGAGACCGGCGTCGAGATCCCGCGGGGCTTGCATGGCCGCCGCAGGATCGGCAGCGATCATATCGATGAGGGGTGAACATGAGCAAAGCCGTCGTCATCACCGGCGCCGGATCCGGCATCGGCCGGGCGGCCGCCATCGCCTTCGCGGCGCGAGGTGACCGGGTCGCACTGGCCGGCCGGCGCGCGGCGGCGCTGGAAGAGACGCGGAGCCTGCTGGCCGATCCGGCACGCGGCCTCGTCGTACCGACCGACGTTACCGACGAGGGCGCGGTCGCGGCGCTGTTCGCGGCCACAGTCGAAGCTTTCGGCCGGGTGGACGTGCTGTTCAACAATGCCGGCGCCTTCGGGGCGGGCGGCACCATCGACATGATCGACGCTGACGCCTGGCGCGCCATGGTCGATGTCAACCTGACCGGCAGTTTCCTCTGCGCCGCCGCCGCTTTCCGCCAGATGCGGGCACAGGAGCCGCGGGGCGGGCGGATCATCAACAATGGTTCGATCTCGGCCCATCACCCGCGGCCCTTCTCGGCCGCCTATACGGCGACGAAACATGCGATCACGGGGCTGACCAAGACGATCTCGCTGGACGGGCGCGCCTTCGGCATCACCTGCGGCCAGATCGATATCGGCAACGCGGCGACCGACATGACCGCGCTCATGTCCACCGGCATGCCCCAGGCCGATCTTTCCATCCGGCCGGAGCCGGTGATGGATGTCGCGGCGGCGGCCGAGGCGGTGGTGTTCATGGCCCATCAGCCGGCGGGCGCCGATCTTTCGTTCCTCACCATCGCCGCGACAGGCATGCCCTTCGTCGGCAGGGGATAATCAGACCGGCTGCGCGTCGAAGCTCTCCGGGTCGGCCATCTTCCAGCTCTCGGCGTAGAAGCCCGAGGTGACGCCGCCGTCCAGCAGGGCGCCGGGCTTCATGGCGTAGTGGATCTGCGAGAACAGGCGGATCTCGCTCGCGTCGACGCGTTTCGCCAGGTGGCGCGGGCCCAGTTGTTCCGGCCGTTCCAGCCCGGCGGCCGCCAGCATTTCGGCCAGTGCCTTCATGGTGTTGCGGTGGAAATTATGCACCCGCTCCGCCTTGTCCGGCACGACGAGCGCTTTTTGGCGCAGGGGATCCTGGGTGGCGACGCCGGTCGGGCAGCGGTTGGTGTGGCAGCTCTGGGACTGGATGCAGCCGATGGCGAACATGAAGCCCCGCGCGGCGTTCACCCAATCGGCGCCGAGTGCGAGCAGGCAGGCGATGTCGAAGGCGGAAACCACGCGGCCGGCGGCGCCGATCCGGATCTTGTCGCGCAAGCCCGCGCCGATCAGCGTGTTGTGGACGAACAGCAACCCTTCCCGCAAGGGGACGCCGATATGGTTCGAGAATTCGACCGGGGCCGCCCCCGTGCCGCCTTCCTTGCCGTCGACGACGATGAAGTCCGGCAGGATGCCGGTCTCCAGCATCGCCTTCACGATGCCCATGAATTCCCACGGATGGCCGATGCACAGCTTGAAACCGACCGGCTTGCCGTCCGACAGGTCGCGCAGGCGCTCGATGAAGCGCATCAGCTCGACCGGGGTCGAGAAGGCGGAATGGCGGCTGGGCGAGATGCAGTCGCAGGCGATCGGCACGCCCCTTGTCTCGGCGATCTCGGGCGTCACCTTGTGGCCCGGCAGGATACCCCCATGGCCGGGTTTCGCGCCCTGGCTCAGCTTGATCTCGACCATCTTCACCTGGTCGTTGCGGGCCTGGGCGGCGAAGCGCTCGGGATCGAAGGCGCCATCGGTCGCGCGGCAGCCGAAATAGCCGCTGCCCAATTCCCAGATCAGGTCGCCGCCGGCTTCCCGGTGATAGGGGCTGATGCTGCCCTCGCCCGTGTCATGGGCGAAATTGCCCATCCGGGCCCCCTTGTTCAGGGCGCGGATGGCGTTGGCCGAGAGCGAGCCGAAGCTCATGGCCGAGATATTGAAGAGGGAGGCGGAATAGGGCCGGCGGCACTGGGGGCCGCCCACGGTGACGCGGAACGAGGCGGGATCGGACAGGGGCGCCGGGCGCGTCGAATGGCTGATGAATTCATAGCCGTCGCCGTAGACGTCGATCAGCGTGCCGAATGCCTTCTCCGAACTCTCGTTCTTCGCCCTGGCGTAGACGAGGCTGCGCTGGGCGCGCGAGAAGGGCACGCGGTCATCGTCGTCCTCGATCAGATACTGCCGGATTTCCGGGCGCACCGATTCGGCCATGTAGCGGATGTGGCCGATCAAGGGATAATTGCGCAGCACGGCGTGGCGCGTCTGGCGCAGGTCATGGACGCCGACGAGGGAAAGGGCGAGCGCGATCAGCGTGAACAGCCACAATGTCCCGCCGCCAAGGGCGAAGGGCAGGGAAATGACGGCGAATGCCACGCAAAGGGCGAAGGGAAGGTAGCGACTGAGTATCGAGAGTTGCATTCGTCGTTTCTCTTGTTTCGATTCGCCCATCGATCGGCCATGATAATGCCGGTGACGGTCACAAGCTTGCAGTTCCCCCCTATCCTTGGCCGGTTGCAAGCCCTAGAGTCTGCCCGTCGCTTATTTGAACGGTTTCCATGAAGCTGGTTATTGCCATCATCAAGCCCTTCAAGCTGGAACCCGTGCGGACCGCGCTCGACGGTATCGGTGTTCACGGCATGACGGTTACCGAAGCGATCGGCTTCGGCCGCTCGCACGGGCATACGGAAATCTATCGCTCGGCCGAATATCAGATCGCCTTCGTGCCCAAGCTTCGTCTCGAC
>JAQVKV010000556.1 GCA_028694545.1 Zavarzinia sp.
GCGCGCCGCGCCCCGGTGGGTGAGCTGGCGGTCGATGCGCTGGGCGATGGCGCGTTCCTGCAGCGAGACGAGGATCAGCCCCGTATTGTCGCCGAGCGGCGTCACCTGCATGTCGACCGAACGGTGTCCGGTCTTGGGCGAGCCGAAATCGACTTCGTACTCATAGACCGAGATGCCGCGCTGGCGCACCTGCTCGACGACGGCGAGCAGAGGATGGGCGAAGGGCGCCACCTGATCGAGACGCATGCGGATAAGCACCGTCGCGCCGGTCGCGAAGAACTGTTCGGCCGTCGCGTTGGCGTAGCGGATATTGCCGTCCATATCGACAAGGAGGATCGCCTTGCCGAGCGCGTTCAGCACCATCTCGAAATCGATGTCGAGGCTCGCCGCCATTTCCGCCCTGGCGCCGCTCTCGCTCTCGCCCCCGACGTCCGTGGCCACGGTCGATGATCTCGCCATCAGGCGGCCTTTCGTTCGAGGATCGGCGCGTAAAATGCGCGGATATGCTCCTTTACCGCCCTGGGGTCTTCCATGCGGTTGATCTCGGAGCGGAAGGCCGCCGACTGGGGCAGGCCGGCCGAATACCAGGAGACATGCTTGCGCGCCATGCGCATGCCGGTGACGTCGCCGTAATGTTCCAGCATGTCGTCGTAATGGCCGAGCAGCATGGCGCACTGATCTTCCAGCGACGGGTCCGGCAGGCGCTCGCCCGTCTTCAGGAAATGCATGACCTGACCGATGAACCAGGGCCGGCCGTAGGCGCCGCGCCCGATCATGACGCCGTCAGCCCCGGACTCGTCGAGGATCCGGCGCGCGTCGTCCAGCGTGGTCACGTCGCCATTGGCGATCACGGGGACCTTCACGACCTCCTTGACCCTGGCGATGAAATTCCAGTCCGCGTGCCCATTGTACATCTGGCATCGCGTGCGGCCGTGCACGGTCACCATCTGGATGCCGCAATCCTCGGCGATGCGGGCGAGTTCGGGGGCGTTGCGGCTGTCATGATCCCAGCCGGTGCGCATCTTCAGGGTAACCGGCAGCTTTACCGCCTTCACCGTCGCTTCGATCAAGGTGCGGGCATGAGCGAGGTCACGCATCAGGGCGGAGCCGGCGTGGCCGTTCACGGCGACCTTCTTCACCGGACACCCCATGTTGATGTCGATGATCGCTGCACCGCGGTCCTCGTTCAGCTTTGCCGCTTCCGACAGCGGCTTCGCCTCGCAGCCGGCGAGTTGCACCGACATCGGGAATTCGTCCGCGCAGTTGGACGCCATCTTCATCGACTGGCGCGACTGGCGGATCATGGCTTCCGAGGCGATCATCTCGGAGACAACGAGGCCGGCGCCCTGTCGTTTCACCAGACGGCGGAACGGCATGTCCGTGACACCGGACATGGGGGCGAGAATTACCGGCTCGTCGATCGTCACCGGTCCGACGGTGATGGGGCCGATCGGGCTGTTCATTCCTTGGGCACTTTTCAAAGCTGCACGTTAAACAGGCAATTTAGGCTCATTGCTTGGGCACTGCAATGGCCTCTAACATATAACGGCATCAGATTGACGGATTGTTGCGAAGGTGACACTAGGCCCGCCGCAAAGGCAAGGATAGTGTCTCGCCTATGTTCGACTCATCCGCACCGAAGGGCGTGGCCGCCGTCGTCGCCGCAGCCGGAAGTGGTAAAAGAATGGGCAATGGCCTGCCCAAACAATACCGCGATCTCGCGGGGCTGCCCCTGCTCCGGCGCACGGTCGCGGCACTGCGCCGTCACCCGGCGATGGGGCCGATCGTGGTGGTGGTCGATCCTGCCCAGCAAGGCCTTGCCGAACAAGCGCTCGCCGGTCTCGATGTAGGTCCCCTGGTTTCCGGTGGTGCCGAACGCCAGGCGAGCGTCCGTGCCGGGCTCGAGGCGCTGGCCGCCCTGCCACACCCGCCGGCCGCCGTGTTGATCCATGATGCCGCCCGCCCCTTCGTCGATAATGCGTTGATCGATCGCGTGCTGGCGGCGCTGGATACGGACGTCGGGGCCATTCCAGCCCTTGCGGTTGTCGATACGCTGAAACGGGGCGCGTCCGGCAAGGCTGGAGAAACCGTACCCCGCGACGGGCTGTTCCGCGCCCAGACCCCCCAGGGCTTCCGTTTCGAGGCCATCCTTGCCGCGCATCGCCGCCTCGCCGATGCCGCCATGACCGACGACGCCGCCCTGATCGAGGCCGATGGCCGGACCGTCGCCCTGGTCGAGGGGCTGGAGGAGAATTTCAAGGTGACCACCGCCGACGACATGGCCCGGGCCGAGCGCCTGCTGCGCGGTGCCCAGCCGGACGTCCGCACGGGCTTTGGCTATGACGTGCACCGCCTCGGCCCCGGGGACGGGGTCTGGCTCGGCGGCGTGCTCATCCCGCACGACAAGGCCCTGATCGGCCATTCGGACGCCGATGTCGCCCTGCATGCCCTGACCGACGCCCTGCTCGGCGCCATTGCCGCCGGCGACATCGGCCAGCATTTTCCCCCGAGCGACCCGCAGTGGCGGGGTGCCCCCTCGCATATCTTCCTTGCCCATGCGGCGAAGCTCGTGGCGGCGAGAGGTGGCGTGATCGCCCATGTCGATGTCACCATCATCTGCGAAAAGCCCAAGGTCGGCCCTCATCGGGCCGCGATTTCGGCACGAATCGCGGACATTCTCGGCATTGCCGCCGAGCGCGTCAGCGTGAAGGCCACCACCACCGAAGGCCTCGGCTTCGCCGGCCGGGGCGAAGGCATCGCCGTCCAGGCGATCGCAACCGTGAGGCTTCCCTGATGCTTCCCTCCTGGCACCCGGCGCGGATCATCTCGACCGGTGGTTATGTCGGCTATATCCCCGGGCCCGCCGGCACCTGGGGCTCGCTGGTCGCCCTTGT
>JAQVKV010000557.1 GCA_028694545.1 Zavarzinia sp.
CTTCAGCGCCGGGGCCCGCACGGCATAGAGCGTGAGCGCGCCACCGGTCACCGCCAGCAGGAAGACCAGGATGAAGAAGCCCCGGGTCGGATCATTGGCGAAGGCATGGACCGAGGTCAGCACGCCCGAACGCACCAGGAAGGTGCCGAGCAGGGAGAGCGAGAAGGCGACGATGGCGAGCAGGATGGTCCAGCTCTTCAGCGTGTCGCGTTTCTCGACCACGATCGCGGAATGCAGCAGCGCGGTCGCCGCCAGCCAGGGCATGAGGGAGGCGTTCTCGACCGGATCCCAGAACCAGAAACCACCCCAGCCCAGTTCGTAATAGGCCCAGTAGGAACCACCGGTGATGCCGATGGTCAGCATGGCCCAGGCCGCCAGCGTCCAGGGCCTGACCCAGCGCGCCCAGGAGGGCGGCACCCGCCCCTCGATCAGGGCGGCGACGGCGAACGAAAAGGCGATCGAAATGCCGACATAGCCCGCATAGAGGAAGGGCGGATGAAAGGCGAGGCCCGGATCCTGCAGGATCGGGTTCAAGCCGTTGCCTTCGAGGGGCGCCGGATCGATCCGCGTGAAGGGATTGGAGGTGAAGACCATGAAGGCCAGGAAGCCGACGCCGACCAGCCCCTGGACGGAGAGCACGCGCGCCCGGAACGTCTCCGGCAGGTTGCGGCCGAAAAGGGCGACCATGGCGCCGAACAGGGTGAGCATGAAGGCCCAGAGCAGGAGCGAGCCCTCGTGATTGCCCCAGACGCCGGTCACCTTGTAGAGCATCGGCTTCTTCGAGTGCGAATTCTCGAAGACGTTGAGGACCGAGAAATCCGAGGTCACATAGGCGTGGACCAACGCCGCCATGGCGATCGCCACCAGCACGAACTGCAGCACCGCCGCATTGTCGGCGAGGCGGATCGACGGCACATGGCCGCGCGCGGCGCCGACCAGCGGCACGGTCCCTTGCGCGATCGAGACGACGAAGGCGAGAAGCAGGGCGAAATGTCCAAGCTCGGCGATATCGATCATTGGGTCACGCCCGCCTCGGTACCGGGATGGGGGCCGGTCGGCAGGGGATCGCCCTCTTTCCAGCGACCCGACGCCTTCAGCGCGTCGACCACTTCCTTCGGCATGTAAGTCTCGTCGTGCTTGGCCAGCACCTCGGCCGCCTGCACCGAGCCATCAGGCTGGCGGTGGCCTTCGGCGACCACGCCCTGCCCTTCGCGGAACAGGGCGGGCAGGATGCCGCGATAGGTGACGTGGACGCTGGTGTTGAGGTCTGTGATGTTGAAGGCGACGGTGGTGCCGTCCTCGCTCCGCGTGACCGATCCCTGCTCGACCAGGCCGCCGATGCGGATGCGCTGGTTGGGCGGCGGCGCCTTGGCGACAATCTCGGTCGGCGACAGGAAGAAGACGAGCTGGTCGCCCAGCGACGACAGCACCAGGGCGGCGGCGACGCCCAGGCAGGCGAGCCCGGCGATGCCGATCATCAGGCGGCGGCGCTTACGCGGTGTCATGCGGCGGTCCTCGACCGGGCACGACGCCCGGGCCTCGATTGTTCCAACAGGGCCAGCCGGGCCTCCTCACGCTTCAGGCGGCGCCAGGAGACGACGGCAAGGCCGATCACGACCGCGAAGGTGAGGATGAAGGACGGCCATATGTATGCGGCATAACCGCCCATGGCGAGGAACTGCCGGATCGCGTCCATGGCTCAGGCTTCCTGCGCGGCAAGGCCGAGGCTGAGCGCGCGGATGCGCCGGCCGATCAGCTCCGCCTTCATGCGCCACAGCAACACGGTGATGAAATAGAGCTGAAAGGCAACCGCGTTGACAAGCAGCGGCCACAGGATCGAGGCATCGATCGTCGGCCCGTCAAGGCGCATGACGCTGGAAGGCTGATGCAGGGTCGACCACCAGTCGACCGAGAATTTCACGATCGGCACGTTGACCGCGCCAACCAGCGCCAGGATCGCCGCCGCGCGCGAGGCCCGCTCCGGCTCCTCGATCGCGGACCATAGGGCGATGTAACCGACATAGAGGAAGAAGAGCACGAGCATCGAGGTGAGGCGTGCGTCCCACACCCACCAGGTGCCCCACATGGGTTCGCCCCAGAGCGAGCCGGTGACGAGCGAGACGAGGCAGAAGCCCGCGCCGATGGGCGCAGCCGCCTTGGCCGCGACATCGGCCAGCGGATGCTTCCAGACGAGGCCGACGAAACTCGCAACCGCCATGAAGGAATAGCAGAACATGGCGAGCCAGGCGGCCGGCACATGGACGAACATGATGCGCACCGTCTCGCCCTGCTGGTAGTCGGGCGGCGCGAAGCCGAGCCCCCAGACGAGGCCCGCCGCGAAGGCGAGCACGGTCGACGCCAGCAGCCACGGCAGCAGCCGGTCGGCAAGGCGCATGAAGCGGGTCGGATTGGCGAGGCGCGTCAGCATGGTGATGGTTTATCGCCGGATGCCCCTCAGGACAACATGATCCAAATCATTCTAAAGCGCGGCCAATCGAAGCGCCGCCGCCGCACCGATCGTGCCGACCGGCAGACTGACCAGCAACACCGCCCCGAGCAGGGCGAGACTTGGCCCGGTATCGAGACCAAGCGCCGCGAGATCGACCGCGCCCGCGCCGAAGATCAGCACGGGCACATAGAGCGGCAGCACCAGGATCGCGATCAGTATCCCGGCCCGCCGCACGCCGACCGTGAGCGCCGCCCCGACCGCCCCGATAAGCGACAGCGCGGGCGTGCCGATCAGCAGGGTCTTGGCCAGCACGATCATGCCCGCGAGGTCGAGGCCGAGAAGAAGCGACAAAAGGGGCGAAACCATGACGAGGGGCAGGCCCGTGGTCAGCCAGTGCGCCAGGCATTTGGCCAGCACGAGCACCGAGGTCGGCGCCCCGCCGACG
>JAQVKV010000558.1 GCA_028694545.1 Zavarzinia sp.
CCGAAACCTCCGACACCCAGGGCGTGCTGAATGGCGACCTCGACCGCTTCATGGCGGCGGCGCTGGCCGCCCGCGTCGAAGGCGGGATGGCGGAAGTCAGCGATCTCGACTGATCGCCCGGCGCGAGGCGCCGGGTTTCTGGCCGATTGCCCGGCGCGAGGCGCCGGCTTCAGGGGTTGGTGACGACGAGCGACGGTTTGCCGTCGCCCTTGGGCGCTTCGTCCTTGGGCGTCTCGGCGGCCTTCGGTTCGGTGGTGGCCCGGCGTTTCAGGTGGCCGTCGATGCGTGCCCCAACCTCGACCCCGAGGGAATCATGCAGGATGTCGCCCGTGATGACGGCGGTCGACGCCAGTTCGACCGAGGCGGCGATGATCCGGCCCTCGATCCGGCCACGGATATGGACGGTCTCGGCCTTCACTTCGCCGATGACCGTGCCTTCCTCGCCGAGCGTGAGGGTACGGCAGGCGATGTCGCCCTTTACCGTGCCGTCGATCTGAAGGTCGCCGCTGGCGGCGAGATTGCCTTCGATCGTCAGGTTTTCGGCCAGCAGGGACGGCGGCGAGTCCACGCTACGGCGTCGGTCCCGGCTCGATCGCGGGTCGGTCTTGCTCTTGCTGTTGTTGAACATGGCGGCCTGCCTCGATGAAGCGGAGGGGATCGCGCGGCACGTCGTCGAACCGCACCTCGTAGTGCAGATGGGGGCCGGTGGAGCGACCCGAACTGCCCAGTTCGCCGACGACGTCGCCGACGTCGACCTGATCGCCCACCTTGACGTCGATCTGGCTCAGGTGGGCATAGGTCGTGGTGATGCCGAAAGCATGTTTGACCCGTACCATGCGGCCATAGGCGCCGGCCCAGCCGGCGCGGATCACCTCGCCGGGCGCGGTGGCCATGATCGGGGTACCGATCGGGCCGGCGAAATCCGTACCGGCGTGGAAGGCGAGGCGGCGATTGAAAGGGTCGCGGCGGTTGCCGAAGCGCGAGCGCAGCTCCATCGTTTCAACCGGGATCGCGAGTGGCATTTCCGGCAGGGCGGCGCGCAGCGCGTCGAGGCGCTGGATGCCGGTTGCAAGGGCTACCAGGCGCTGGTCGGCGGGGGTCGGGCGTTCCGTTTCGGTGAGCGCGATGAAGGGACCGCCGGCGTCATCCTCGGCCGGGCTGGCGAGCCGTTCTAGATCGATGCCGATGGCGCCCAGATGGGTCTCCAGCCGCGCCAACTCATTGCTGGTGACGGGGGCCAGGCGCGCCACCAGTTCGCCCTGGATCAGCTCGAGCGAAGCGATGCGGTCCTTGAGCGCGGTCGCCTGCCGGTCCGTGGCCGCATTGCGATCGCGCAGGTGGCGGCCCTCCGCTTCCAGGGCGGCGATGCGGTCCTCGGCGACTTGCAGGCTTTCCTCGACGTGCCAGCGATTGATGTAGGCCGAGGCGAGCTCGCGCTCCAGCCCCTCGGCCTTCTCGTGCTGGACGGCACGGGCTTCCTCTGCCCCGGCGCTGTCGTCGCGCAGCCGTGTCATGGTGGCCAGCGCCTCGTCGCGTTCGCGCACGCGCTGGGTCAATTCCTTGGTCACGGAATTGCGGGCGGCGACCGCCAGATCGCGCTCGTTGCGCAACTGGGCAATCTCGCGCCGCAGGCGCTTGCGCTCGGCATCCCAGGTGGCGATTTCATCGTTCAGTCGTTCGATCCGGGCATCGCGGGCGTCTAGAATGTCCTGGTGGGCAAGCGTCCGGTAGCTCGTATGGGCGACCCAGCCGAGCGCGGCCAGTCCGACCGCGAGCGCCGAGACCTGGGCCCCGCGCGAAATCCGCAGCCAGCGCACGCCCCAAGGATCCCGGATGGCGATTTCACGCGAAGCGAACCAACCCGGCCTGGAGGGCAATTTCCTGTTTTTGGCGTCGTTTGCCATGCGACGTCAGAGCCCGCCCTTAAATCTGCACGGCGACATTGGCACCAGATCAGGCGGCCGATGTCAACGAAACAGGGTCGGAAAGCGAGATTTTGACGCGGATCGGCCCGGTCAGAGGCCGCGCGCGGCTTCGAGCACCGCGTCCACATGGCCCTTCACCTTCACCTTGCGCCAGACCCGGGCGATCGTGCCCTTGGCGTCGATCAGATAGGTCGAACGCTCGATGCCCATGTATTTCTTGCCGTAGTTCATCTTCTCGACCCAGACGCCATAGGCGTCCGTCACACGGCCGTCAGAGTCGGAGGCGAGGGGAATGGACAATTCGCGCTTGGCGACGAATTTATCGTGAGCGGCGACACTGTCGCGCGAGAGACCGATGATGGTGGCGCCCGCCGCCTCGAAATCCGCCTTGCGGGCGGTGAACTCCAGGGCTTCGGTGGTGCAGCCCGGGGTGTCATCCTTCGGATAGAAATAGAGCACGATCTTCCGGCCCTTCAGCGCCGAAAGGGTGATGGTTCCGCCGCCATTGATGGGCAGGGTGAAATCGGGGGCGGCATCGCCCGTCACGGGTCCGTTGGACATGGTCATTCCTCGAGGGGTTGGAGGCCGCCGGTGCCGGCGCCGCTGTTCGGAACATAGGCCGTGGCCGGATCGCCGACCAGGGCGGTAAAGCAGGCCCGGACCGCCGGATGGATTTCGTCGAGCGTTGCCTCCAGCGCCGCGAAATCGACGACGCCGGCATGGCGGGCCAGCAGGGCGCGAAGCTGCGCCGACGCCCCGTGCGGGTCGACGGCATCGCCCGCCGTCAGCCGCAGCACGGCGGAAAGGCCCGACTGCAAGGCCGACGCCCGTCGTAGTAGGGCCATCTGCTCGGCCGAAAGCAGGCCGATACGGCCGAGCAGGGCGAGCATGGTGTCGGTCGCGGTGGGCAGGGGCCCGGCGATGTCGTGGGCGGCGCCGAGCAGCAGGGTCTGGGCAATGAACTCGA
>JAQVKV010000559.1 GCA_028694545.1 Zavarzinia sp.
GAGGCGCTGGCGCTCGTCGCCGAACGCCGCGCCGTCGGCCGCATCGTGCTGCGCCTCGCCTGACACAGGCCGGCCCCTCGCGGCGCCGGCCTTCATGCGTCAGCGCGGCGCCATGCGGATGGCGCCGTCCAGACGGACGTCCTCGCCGTTGAAGTAACCGCAGGTGATCATGGTGAGCGCGAGCTGGGCATATTCGGCCGGCATGCCGAGGCGCTTCGGGAAGGGCACGGACGCGGCCAGCGCCGCCTTCACATTCTCGGGCGCGCCCTGCAGCAGCGGCGTGTTGAAGATGCCGGGCAGGATGGTGTTCACGCGGATGCCTTCGCTCATCAGGTCGCGGGCGATCGGCAGGGTCATGCCGACGACGCCGCCCTTGGACGCCGAATAGGCCGCCTGACCCATCTGCCCGTCCTCGGCCGCGACCGAGGCCGTGTTCACGATGGCGCCGCGCTCCCCGTCCTCGAGCGGGTCGAGGGTGAGCATGCCCGCCGCCGACTTGGCGATGCAGCGGAAGGTGCCGACCAGGTTGATCTGGATGATCTTGTCGAAACTGTCGAGCGGGAAGTGCTTCACCGCGCCCGTCGCCTTGTCGCGGCTGGCGGTCTTCACCGCGTTGCCGGTGCCGGCGCAGTTCACCAGGATGCGTTCCTGGCCATGGGCCGCGCGCGCCTTGGCGAAGCCCGCGTCGACATCGGCGTCCGACGTCACGTTGACCTTGCAGAAGGTGCCGCCGATCTCGGCCGCGACCTGCTCCCCCTTCTCCGCGTTCATGTCGAAGAGGGCGACCTTGACGCCCTGCGCCGCCAGCGCCCGCGCCGTCGCTTCGCCAAGGCCGGAGGCGCCGCCGGTGACGACGGCGGCGATGCTCGAATCCAGTTTCATGAAACCTCTCTCCCCAAACGATTCTTGTTGTCCGGTCCGCCCTGCGCGGTCCGACGGGGGGTCCCCTGGAGGAGCAGGGGGCCCACCCGTCTCCTGCCCTGCGGCGGTCTTCCGCGCATCCACCGCCGGGCAAGCCTTGCGAACCGGTAAAGCGCGGCAGCCTGCATTCAGGATCACGACCGCGCTTTAAACGACCATTTAACAAATGCCGACGGGGGGAGCAAGCCTGTCGATGGGGGGGGCCGCCTCAAAGATCATGGGGCCCGTCCGGCGGCCCTTCGTGGGAGAACAGGACGATGGATAGGAGCAGAGCGAAGACTTCGTAGATGGCGCTGAACATGGTGAAAATCCTCCGGCCCGAGGGGGCGATGCCCACAATCTCGGGGTCGGCGCGGCTTCGTTCAAACGCCGTCCCGTTGCGCTAAGGGCAACAAAAAGTTAGGCTTCGCCATGCGCCGGAACCTGCCGCCCCTCAATGCCATGCGCGCCTTCGAGGCCGCCTATCGCCATGAATCCTTCGCCCGGGCGGCGGTGGAACTGAATGTGGCGCAGGCCGCCGTCAGCCGTCATGTCCGCGATTTCGAGATCTGGCTGGGCCATCCCCTGTTCGAGCGCCACGCGCGCGGCGTGCGCCTGACCGCCGCCGGGCGACGGCTGGGCGGTGCCCTCGTCCCGGTGCTGGACGCGCTTTCGGCCGCGATCGAGGCGGAGCGTCCGCGAGCCCCCGGGGGCAGGCCGCGGGTGACGGTGACGGTGGAACCGGTGATCGCCCGCTGCTGGCTGGTGCGGCGCCTCGGCCTGTTCCGCGAGGCCCATCCGGACATCGACATCGAACTGGACCCGACCGACCGCCTGACGGATTTCACCGATGGCACGGCCGACCTCGGCATCCGTTTCGGCGCCGGGCCCTGGCCGGCTGTGGAGGCCGAACGGCTCGTCGAGGTCGAAGTCTATCCGGTGGCCGCCCCGGCGATCGCCGCGCAATTGCCGGCGGAGCCGACGATGGCTGACCTGCGCCGCTTCACCCTGCTGCACGAGGACCGGGAACTCTGGGCCCGCTTCGAGCGCGCGACCGGGGCCGCCGGCCCCATGCGGCCGCCGAGCGGCCTCATGCTGCAGGATGCGCAGCTGGCGATCGAGGCGGCGGCCATGGGCCAGGGCATCGCGCTCGGCGACTCGGTGCTGGATTTCGACATCCGCAAGGCGGGCGGCCTGATTCGCCTGACGAGGCGCAGCGTGAGCGACCACGCCTATTGGCTGGTCGGCCCGCGCCGGCGTGCACCGTCACGACCGGCGCGCCTGTTCCGCGACTGGCTGCGCGAGACATTGGCGGCGGACATGGCGGAAGCCGCCCTTCTGCCGATCAACAAGACCTGAAATCCGGAAGACCTGGAATTGGGGAAGGGGGGTCGCGCGGCCCCGGCCTTGGCCGGGGCGGCGAAACCTTGGCGGCGACCGGGACTCGCCGCATCTCCCGATTGGTCGGAGTGAGAGGATTCGAACCTCCGGCCCCTAGCTCCCGAAGCTAGTGCTCTACCAGGCTGAGCTACACTCCGACCGGGAGGCCGGCCTTGTAGCACCGCGCCCGGTACTGTTCAAGCCCGACGTTGAAAATCTTGTGCCGAAGTCAATAGGCGCGGTCGATGCAGAAATCGATCACCCCTTCGAGGGCACGGCGATGGGCGCTGTCGGGGAAGCCCGACAGCGCCTTGCGGGCGAGATCGCCATAATGATGGGCGCGCGCCACGGTCTCTTCCAGCGTGCCGTATTTCTGCATCAGCGAAAGCGCCGTGGCGAGGTCGCCCTCCGCCTGGTCGCGCTGCTCCATGCAGCGGCGCCAGAAGCCCTTTTCTTCCTCGTCCGCGCGGGCGAAGGCAAGGACGACGGGCAGGGTGATCTTGCCCTCGCGGAAATCGTCGCCCACGGTCTTGCCCAGGGTCGCTTCCTCGGCCTGATAGTCGAGGACGTCGTCGATGAGCTGGAACACGATGCCGAGATAGCGGC
>JAQVKV010000560.1 GCA_028694545.1 Zavarzinia sp.
TGAAGGCGATCTCGACGGGCTGAACCGGTTGGTCGCCGCCGGAAGGATCGAGCTGGCGCTGACTTATGACGTCGAGATCGGGCCGGGTCTCGCGGCGGAAATGGTGGGCGAGTTGCGGCCCTATGTCCTGCTGCCAGCCGGCCATCGCCTTGCCGCGCTGGAGGCGGTGACGGTCGGGGACCTGGCGGCCGAACCGTTCGTTCTCGTGGACCTGCCGCTGTCGCGGGAATTCCTGCTTTCACCGTTTCGGGCGGCGGGAATAGAGCCGCGCATCGCCTATCGCGCGACGTCCCTTGAAATGGTGTTCGGGCTGGTGGCCAACGGGCTCGGTGTGTCGCTGCTGATCACCCGGCGCGAAGGGGCGCGGGCCTACGATGGTCGCCGCGTGGTGCGCCGGCCCTTGGCGGGCAGCGCCATGCGTCAGGGGGTGGTGATTATCGGCCCGGCCGACCAGCCCCGGACCGCGCCCGCCCGCGTGCTCGCCGCCTGCATAAGGGCGGAACTGGCCGGGGCCTGAGGGTCAGGCGCCGGTCAGCCGGTCCGCCATGAAGCGGTAGAAGTCGACGATGGTGCCTTCCAGGTCGTTCGGCGCCAGTGGGCCCGGGACATAGGCGCGGGAGTGCAGACCCTTGATCAGGGTTTCCAGCTTTACCTTGTCCTCGGCGTTGAAGGCGTTGCACAGCGCCACGTAAGGCGCCACTTCCGGCGCGTCGGCACTGTCGACATAGCCGGCGACGCCCCAATGGATCCCGACCTCGCCCACACCCTTCGGCCGCAGGCACAGGTAGAGCGTGAAATGAGAGGCGTAGGAGACGACGAAACTGGGGAAGACGCAGAACAGCGTCGAATGGCGACGATGCGTTTCCGGCAATTGCGGATGATACGGCGTGCGTTCCGGGGTTTCCAGTGAATAATGGGATTCATAGGCCGTATAGTCGACTGTGCCGGGGATCTTGCGGCACAGGCTGGTCGGCGTGATCGGGTGCAGGGTGCGCGGATGGGTGGGGGTGAGGTGATACCCCTCCATGAAATTCTCGACCAGGCACTTCCAGTTGGTGCCCCAGGTATCGTCCGTCACGAAGACGCTGATCCGGTCCTGATGCTGGAAGGGATCGATATGGGGAAGAAGGCCCTCCAGCCGGGGCGCGAGCGGCGCCGCCTTGCCGTCCAGATTGACGAAGACGAAATTCTGCCACAGCTCGGTCCGGAACGGGATCAGGCCGCAATCCGCCTTGTCGAAGCCGGGCAGTCTGTCCATCAGGGGCGCGGCCATCAGGGCGCCGTCGTCCTTGTAACTCCAGGCATGGTATCCGCAGGAGAACAGGCGGGCATTGCCCTTGCCGGCGGCGACCGTGTTGCCCCGGTGCCGGCAGACGTTGGAAAGCACGCGTACCGCGCCGTCCCGCCCGCGCACGACCAGCAACGGTTCCCCGACGAGGTCCGTCGTGAAGTAATCGCCGGGGTTCGGGATCTCGCCTGCATGGCCAAGACAGACCCATTCCTTGCGGAACACTTCTTCTTCCTCGAGGGCGAGGAATGCGGGATCCGTGTAGAAGGGACCGGGCATGGCGCGGGGCTTCTCCGGCGTCGCGGCCCCGTAGGGTTCGAGAAACTTGAGGATCGTCGAAACATCGGACATGGGAGCCTCGCCGCGCGCGTGATTCAGGACAGGGAGGGGAAGGGGACGTCGCCCACGGCGGCGATCAGGGCGCCGGACCGCACCAGGGCGGCGGCGGCCTCGATGTCGGGCGCCATGAGGCGATCGTCTTCCAGGGCCGGCACCACGGCCCTGACGGCGGTGACGGCGCCGGCCAGGGGCACGGACGTCCGCAGGGGCGCGCGCAACTCGATGCCCTGTGCGCCGGTCAGCGCCTCGATCCCCAGGATGACGGACAGATTGGCGTTCATCTCCATCAGGCGGCGCGCGCCATGGGCGGCCATGGAGACATGGTCTTCCTGATTGGCGCTGGTCGGCGTCGAATCGACGGAACAGGGGGCGGCGCGCTGCTTGTTCTCCGACATCAGGGCGGCGGTGGTCACTTCCGCGATCATGAAGCCGGAATTCACGCCGGGGCGCGGGCTGAGGAAGGCGGGCAGGCCGAAATTCAGCGCGGGGTCCACCAGGGTGGCGATGCGGCGCTGGGCGATGGCGCCGATCTCGGCGACGGCAAGTGCCGTCTGGTCGGCGGCGAAGGCGACGGGCTCCGCATGGAAATTGCCGCCGGAGACGATGACGCCGGCCTTGGTCAGCACCAGCGGATTGTCGGTGACCGCATTGGCCTCCGTCTCCAGGGTGGCGCCGACCTGACGCAGCAGGTCGATGCAGGCGCCGGTCACCTGCGGCTGGCAGCGCATGCAATAGGGGTCCTGCACGCGGGTGTCTCCCGTCAGATGCGAGACGCAGATGCCTGAAGTGGAGACGAGGGCGTGCAGCGTGGCGCCGGCGTCGATCTGGCCCTTGTGGCCGCGCAGCGCGTGGATTTCGGCCCGGAACGGCGCCATGGAGGCCATGGCGGCATCGACGCTGAGGGCGCCGGTGACGAGAGCGGATTGGGCCAGCACGAAGGCATCGAACAGGCCGGCCAGCGCCATCGCGGTCGAAACCTGGGTTCCGTTGATCATGGCCAGCCCTTCCTTCGGGCCAAGCACCACGGGGGAAAGACCGGCGGCGGCCAGCGCCGCGCCGCCCGCCATGCGCTGCCCCCCGAAATAGGCCTCGCCCTCGCCGATCATCACGGCGGTCATATGGGCGAGCGGGGCAAGATCGCCCGAGGCGCCGACCGAACCCTGGCCTGGCACCAGGGGGATCACACCCTTGGCCAGCATGGCTTCGAGCAGTTCGATCAGGGCGAAACGGACGCCCGAGGCGCCGCGCCCGAG
>JAQVKV010000561.1 GCA_028694545.1 Zavarzinia sp.
CATGTGCTGTCGCTGATCTCCCAGGGCATGACCAACCGCGACATCGCCGCGGCGCTGGTCCTCTCCGAAGAGACGGTGAAATGGCACATGCGCAACATCACGCGCAAACTCAACGCCAGAAACCGCACCCACGCCGTCCAGATCGCCCGCCAGAGCGGCCTGCTGCACTGACCCGCCGAGGCACCGGCATATCCTTGTCGGTTGACAAGGATATGCGATCGTGCGGATCTAGAGCTTGACTGGAGATCGAAGCCGGGGACCCGCCGACGCGGAAACCGCCGGCGCGCAGACGGCGGAAGGGCCGGAGGGGGACGAGAATGGCGATCGAGCATGTGGACGTTTTGATCGTGGGCGCCGGGCTTTCGGGCATCGGCGCCGCCTATCACCTGCAGGCCCATTGCCCCGGCAAGACCTATGCGATCCTCGAGGCGCGGCCTCGTCTGGGCGGCACCTGGGACCTGTTCCGCTATCCCGGTATCCGCTCGGATTCGGACATGTATACCCTCGGCTATTCGTTCAAGCCCTGGGTCGACCGCAAGGCGATCGCCGACGGCCCCTCGATCCTGCGCTACATGACGAGTGTCGCGAACGACAACAAGATCGCCCAGCGCATCCGCTATGGCCTCAAGGTGAGGTCGGCCGCCTGGTCCTCGGCGGAAGCGGCCTGGACGGTCGAGGCCGAGAAGGCCGAGACCGGCGAGACGGTGCGCCTACGCTGCAATTTCCTCTACGGCTGCAGTGGCTACTACAATTACGACGAAGGCTATACGCCCGATTTTCCGGGGCGCGAACGCTTCCAGGGCCGTTTCGTCCATCCCCAGCACTGGCCGGAAGATCTCGACTATGCCGGCAAGAAGGTGGTGATCATCGGTTCGGGTGCCACCGCCGTCACCCTGGTGCCGGAAATGGCGAAGACCGCCGGCCATGTCACCATGCTCCAGCGCTCGCCCACCTATGTCATCTCCCGCCCGGGCGAGGACAAGCTGGCGAACTGGATGAACAAATGGCTGCCGCTGAAGCTCGCCTATGGCATCACGCGCTGGAAGAACGTCATCCTCGGCATGATCTTCTTCCAGCTCTCGCGCCGCCGGCCGGAGAAGGTGAAGAGCAAGATCATCGAATTGCTGAAGAAGCAGCTCGGGCCGGGCTTCGACGTCGCCAAGCATTTCACGCCCAGCTACAACCCGTGGGACCAGCGCGTCTGCCTCGTGCCCGACGGCGACATGTTCAAGATGCTGCGCGCGGGCAAGGCTTCCGTCGCCACCGACCATATCGAGACCTTCACCGAGACCAGCATCAAGCTGAAGTCGGGCGAGGAACTGGAAGCGGACATCATCGTCTCGGCCACCGGGCTGAAGCTGCTCTTCCTCGGTGGCATGACGCTCTCCGTCGACGGCAAGCCGGTCAATCAGGCCGAGACCTATAATTATCGGGGCATGATGTATTCGGACGTGCCGAATCTCGTCACCGCCTTTGGTTACACCAATGCCTCCTGGACCCTGAAGGCGGACCTGACGGCGGAGCGCGTGTGCCGCACCCTGAACTACATGGACCGTCACGGTTACAAGCAGTGCACGCCGCGCATGAACGATCCGGAAGTGAAGCCGGAACCCTTCATCGATTTCTCGTCGGGTTACGTCCAGCGCGCGCTGGCGGATTTCCCGAAGCAGGGTTCGAAGCGGCCGTGGAAGCTGTACCAGAACTACTTCCTCGACATTCTCGGCCTGCGCTTCGGCCGCATCGACGACGGCGTGATGGAATTCGCGAAGCCGCGTGCCTCGGCCGCCACCACGCCCGAGGCACGCCAGGCCGCCTGACGATGCGCCGGCTTCAGGGTGAGATGAAGCCGGCGAAACCCGCAAGATAGGGGCCGAGCTGGGCCGCCACCGTCTCGTCGGTCAGGCGGCCCGCGTCGTCGAAAGCCTTGTTCGCGCGCGACACCAGCAGGCGTCCCTCCGACCAGTGACGCATGCCGAGCGCCCGCATGACCTGCAACCAATGGGCCTGGGCCATGATCGTGCCGAAGCCCCCGGGCGAGGCGCCGGCCAGCGCCACCGGCTTGCCCGCGAACAGCTTGCCGCCGGCGACCCCGCCGCGCGACAGCCAGTCGATCGTGTTCTTGAACACGCCCGGCATGCCGTTGTTGTATTCGGGCGTCGACAGGATGAGCCCATCCGCCGCCGCGATCCGTTCGGCCAGCGCCTGCACCGCCGCCGGTATCCCTTCCGCCGCCTCGAGATCGCCGTCGTAGAGCGGTACGCCATGCAGCGTGGCGATCTCCAGCGTTACCCCTTCGGGCAGATGGCCGGCCATCGCCCGCAGCAGATGGGTGTTGAAGGATCCCCGGCGCAAGCTGCCGGAAAGGCCGAGAAGTCTGGTCATCGCAAGATACTCCCCCCAAGGCGCGGCGGCTTCCGGCCGCCGCGCGGTTCAAAGCTTCAGGCGGCGTCGACGAGGACGATTTCCGCGTCTTCGAGGGCGGTCACCGTGACCTTGTCGAGGCCGGTGACGGCGGCACCGTCACGCGGCGCCAGTTCGACGTCGCCCACGCGCACCCGGCCGGCGGCCGAGACGAGATAGGCGTGGCGTTCCGGCGACAGCGCGTATTCGGCGCTCTCGCCGGCCTTCAGCGTGGCGCCCGCCACCCGCGCGTCGGTCCGGATCGGCAGGGCGTCTTCCTCGCCGAAGCCGGACGCCAGGGTGACGAAACGCCCCGCGCGCTCGCCCTTCGGGAACGGCCTCGCCCCCCAGGACGGGGCCTTGCCCCGGCTCTTCGGCTGGATCCAGATCTGGAAGATCTGGGTGTCGTCCGCCTCGCGATTATATTCCGAATGGGTGATGCCGGTCCCGGCCGACATCACCTGGACGTCGCC
>JAQVKV010000562.1 GCA_028694545.1 Zavarzinia sp.
GGGGCGTGGCCCCTCCGATCGCGGCACCAGCACCGCATGAGCGCCGGGATGTTTCAGTTCGCCCAGATCCGCCATGACGCCTCACTACGAAAAATCGTGACAGAACATTACGATTTTTCCTGAATTACGAAAAGACGTAATCGACCCATCCTCGGACATCCCCACCAAACCATTGAACGAAAAGATATTTTCGCGACACCCCGATTTGGCACGCCCCTTGCGAAGCAAGGACAAACGCCGGCGGCAGGATGGCCAAGGGCGATGCTCCAACAAAGGGGACAGGCACATGGCTTCCAAATCTCTGGGCAATCCTTATGACGGTGATACCGACCTGCGCCATGGCAAGGGCTGCACCTGCACGACGTGCGAGACCGGCTTCCCCGCGGAAGCCGTGACGGCGGCGCCCGAGACGAGCGAGGAGATCCTGGAGCGCGCGGTCGAAAGCGCCATCGTCCGTTCCGTCTTCGGCCACAACGAATTGTCGCGCCGCTCCTTCGCCAAGATGCTGGGCGCCTCCACCCTGGCGGCCGCCCTCGCCTCGGTGTTCCCGGTCGACAAGGCCAAGGCCGCGATCCTCGACAATCTGGGGACGCCCGAAAAGGCGAAGCTGAAAGTGGGCTTCGTGCCCATCACCTGTGCCACCCCGATCATCATGGCGAAGCCCATGGGCTTCTACGAGAAGCACGGTCTGGACGTCGACGTGATCAAGACGGCGGGCTGGGCCGTCGCGCGCGACAAATCGCTGAACAAGGAATATGACGCGTCCCACATGCTGACGCCCATGCCACTGGCGATCACGCTGGGCGCGGGTTCGACCGCGACCCCCTTCCTGATGCCGGCGGTCGAGAACATCAACGGCCAGGCGATCGTCCTGCACGTCGATCACAAGGACAAGAACGACCCGAAGATGTGGAAGGGCTTCCGCTTCGGCGTACCCTTCGAATATTCGATGCACAATTTCCTGCTGCGCTACTACGTGGCGGAAGCGGGCCTCGATCCCGACAAGGACATCCAGATCCGCGTCGTGCCGCCGCCCGAGATGGTCGCCAACCTGCGCGCCGGCAACCTGGACGGTTACTTGTCCCCCGATCCGTTCAATCAGCGCGCGGTGTGGGAGAAGGTCGGCTTCATCCACATCCTGACCAAGGAAATCTGGGAAGGGCACCCCTGCTGCGCCTTCGCCTGCAGCCTCGAATTCGCGCAAGCCCTGCCGAACACCTATGGCGCCCTGCTGAAGTCCATCGTGGACGCCACGCAATACGCCCATAATCCGGACAACCGGAAGGAAATTTCCGCCGCCATCGCACCGGCCAACTACCTGAACCAGCCGGTTCCCGTGATCGAGCAGGTGCTGACCGGGCGTTACGCCGATGGTCTTGGCGAGATCAAGAACGTGCCGGACCGCATCGACTTCGATCCCTTCCCCTGGCACTCCATGGGTGTCTGGATCCTGACCCAGATGAAGCGCTGGGGCTATATCGAGGGCGACGTCGACTACAAGGGGGTCGCCGAGAAGGTCTATGTCGCCGCCGATTGCGCCAAGATCATGAAGGATCTGGGCGTGCCGGTGCCGGACAAGACCTATGAATCCTACACGATCATGGGCAAGACCTTCGACCCCGACAAGCCGGAGGAATACGTCCAGAGCTTCGCGATCAAGCGGGGCTGATGATGGCGGCGCCACTCCGCCTCAAGGCGGCGGTTCTTTCCGTCCTGCTGCTCGTCTTCGGTCTCGGCCTGTGGGAGGGGCTGACGCCGAAGGTGAAGACGGCCGCCGAGATGACGGAATACGAATTGCTCATGGGGGGCGCGGACCAGGAGGCCCGCGTTCCCCCGCCCTCCGACGTGATCGGCCGGGCATGGGAAGAGCTTTCCGATCCCTTCTACGACAATGGCCCGAACGACAAGGGCATCGGCATCCAGCTCGCCTATTCGCTCTATCGCGTGCTGGCCGGCTATTTCCTTGCAGCACTCATCGCCATTCCGGTCGGCTTCCTCATCGGCATGTCGCCCCTGATGTATCGCGCGCTCGACCCCTTCATCCAGATCCTGCGGCCGATCTCGCCGCTGGCCTGGATGCCGCTTGCGCTGTTCATCATCAAGGACAGCCAGGCCTCCGCGATCTTCGTCATCTTCATCTGCTCGATCTGGCCCATGCTGATCAACACCGCCTTCGGTGTCGCCGGCGTACGCAAGGACTGGGTGAACGTGGCGCGCACCCATGAACTCGGGCCCTTCCACACCGCCTTCACCGTGATCCTGCCGGCGGCTGCCCCCACGATCGTCACCGGCATGCGCATCTCGATCGGCATCGCCTGGCTCGTCATCGTCGCCGCCGAGATGCTCGTGGGCGGGACGGGCATCGGCTACTACGTCTGGAACGAGTGGAACAACCTGGATCTCACCAGTGTGATCTTCTCGATCCTGACCATCGGCGTCGTCGGCATGCTGCTGGACGCCATGTTCGGCCGCCTGCAGCGCGCCGTCCAGTATCAGGAGTAGGCCCATGGACGCGCGTCCCTTCCTCGAGATCGACGGCCTCGCCAAGCGCTTCCCGGCGACGACCGGCGGCGCCCCCCTCACCGTCTTCGAGAAAGTCTCCTTCGACATCCAGAAGGGGGAATTCGTCTGCATCATCGGCCATTCCGGCTGTGGCAAGTCGACCATCCTCAACGTCCTCGCCGGCCTCGACGAGGCGAGCGAGGGGGCGGTCACCATGGACGGGCAGGAAGTCGCGGGTCCGAGCCTCGATCGTGGCGTGGTGTTCCAGAACTATTCCCTGCTGCCGTGGCTCTCGGCCCTGAAGAATGTGACCTTCGGCGTCCGCGCCCGCTATCCCGACTGGCCGAAGGACAAGGTACTGG
>JAQVKV010000563.1 GCA_028694545.1 Zavarzinia sp.
ATGCCGATCGCCCGGCCGTCTCTGAGGGCCCGGGCGTCTTCCGCCGTCACGGCTAGCGCCGGGATGTCGTCCAGCGCAGTCACGACCGGCAGCAGAATGCCGTCAGGGGGCGATGTATGAAGCAAATTCGGGGCATTTTCCACAAGATTCTCGATGCGCGCCGGGGCGACCGCCATGTCCAGGCCGAAGGGGCCGACGCGCAGGCGGCGCAGCATGACCACATGGCCGACGGTGCCCAGTGCCCGGGCGATATCCCGCGCCAGCGACCGCACATAGGTGCCCTTGCCACAATCGACTTCCAGCGTGGCGTGGTCGGCATCCGCCCGCTCGATCAGGCGCAGGGTGTGGATCTCCACCGGGCGGGCGGGCAGATCCACCACCTCCCCCGCCCGGGCGAGGTCGTAGGCGCGCTCGCCGTCCACCTTGATCGCGGAAAAAGCCGGGGGCACCTGCTCGATCGTGCCGAGGAAGCGGGGCAGGATCGCCTCGATCGCGGTGGTTTCGGGGCGGTCCTCGCTGGCCGCCACCGCCTCGCCCTCGGCATCCAGCGTCGTGGTCTCGACGCCGAAGCGGATCGTGAAGCGGTAGGTCTTGCTGGCATCGACGACATAGGGCAGGGCCTTGGTCGCCTCGCCGAATGCAAGCGGCAGGATGCCGGTCGCCAGCGGGTCCAAAGTGCCGCCGTGCCCGCCCTTGGCGGCGGACAGCGCCCAGCGCACCTTGCCCAGCGCCTGTGTCGAGGTTACGCCCAGCGGCTTGTCCAGCACGACCCAGCCGTCGACCTTACGCTTGCCCTTTTTCAAGGGGCGGGGTCCTGGCAGATGTCGACCCAGGTGGCATCCGTGATCGCGGCGAGGCGGTCTGGCGTGATGAACAGGGCGGAATGGGTGGAGCCGGCGGCGGGCACCACCACGTCGTAAGCCTTCAGCGAGACGTCGCAATAGACCTTGAGCGGCCGGGCCAGCCCGAAAGGGCAGACGCCGCCGACCGGATGACCGGTCAGTTCCGCGACTTCCTCGATGCCCAGCATGCGGGGCTTCGTGCCGAAGGCGGCCTTGGTCTTCCTGTTGTCGATGCGGGCATCACCGCGCGCGACCACCAGCACCACATCGTCACCAAGGCGCAGGGACAAGGTCTTGGCGATCTGGCCCGGCTCGACGCCATGGGCGGCGGCGGCCAGGGGCACGGTTGCGGAGGATTCCGCCGTCTCGACGATTTCGATTTCGGGTGCGTGCTCGGCCAGAAAGGCGCGGACGGATTCGAGACTCATGGCGACCTGCTCGCGTGCTCCCCCTCACCCCATCCCTCTCCCCGGAGGGGCGAGGGAGCAGATGCAGTTCGAGGCGGGCCCCCTCGCCCCTCCGGGGAGAGGGGTGGGGTGAGGGGGTGATGGAGGCGAAAGAGCCTCAATCCTCGTCGTCGGCCCAGCCGGCCTCGTCGAGATCGTGTTTCACGCGCGGGGTTTCGAGCAGCTCGCGGATGCGGTCCGCCTCGTCGAAACTCTCGTCGCCGACGAAGGAAAGCTTTGGCGTGAACTTCAGCTCCGTGCCCTTGGAGACCTGGCCCCGGATGAAGGGGGCGGCATGGTTCAGGGCGGCGATCACTTCCGCCGTGTTCCGGCCCGAGAGGGGCAGGGCGAAGACCGTCGCATTCTTGAGGTCCGGACTGACCCGGACTTCGGAAATGGTGATGGCGATGCCCGCCAGATGCGGGTCGTGGATGATGTCGCGGCGCAGAAGCTCGGCGATCAGATGGCGCAGCAATTCGCCGACGCGCAATTGCCGCTGGCTCATCGGCCGTCCGGCGCGATGATCCTCGTCGCGATGCGTCCGGCCGCCGGCCGGTGTACGCCCACGAGTCATGGCGGTTTCCTTTCAGAGAAAGTCCCGTCGTCCCGGCGGAAGCCGGGACCTCCCGCAGGTGAAGGCGCCCTTCCCCGCGAGATCCCGGCTTTCGCCGGGATGACGCCTGACTATTTAACAACCGGGCCATTGAGGCCCCGCGAAGCTTCAGCGAAGCGAGCCCAGGCGGCGGATGCCGCCGCCCGGCGCTTGAGGGCTTCTTACAAAGTCCGCGCGATTTCCTCGATGTCGAAACACTCGACGACATCGCCGACATGGAAGTTCTCGTAGTTCTCGAACGCCATGCCGCACTCGTAGGTCGCCTTCACTTCCTTCACTTCGTCCTTGAAGCGACGCAGCGAGGACAGCGTACCCTCGTGGATCACCACGTTGTCGCGGATGATCCGGACCTTGGCGCCGCGCTTGACCACGCCTTCCGTGACCAGACAGCCGGCGACCTTGCCCGACTTGGTGATCTGGAAGGTCTCGCGGATCGAGGCGTAACCGAGGAAGGTTTCCTTGAGGGTCGGCGCCAGCAGGCCGGAGAGGGCCTGTTTGATGTCGTCCACGAGGTCGTAGATGATCGAGTAGTAGCGGATCTCGACGCCTTCGTGGTCCGCCATCTCGCGGGCCTGTTTGCCGGCGCGGACGTTGAAGGCGATGATCGGCGCGTTCGATGCCTTGGCCAGCGAGACGTCCGATTCCGTGATGCCGCCCACCGCGTCGTGCAGGATGCGCACCTGCACTTCCTCGTTGCCGAGCTTGGTGAGCGAACCCACGATCGCTTCCAGCGAACCCTGCACGTCGGCCTTGATGACCACGGGCAGTTCCTTCGCCTGACCTTCCTTGATCTTCGAGAACATCTGTTCCAGCGAGACCCGGGCCGTGCCGACCGCGCGCTGTTCCTTGGTGCGGCGCTGACGGAAGGCGGTGACCTCGCGGGCGCGGGTCTCCGAATCGACGACCTGGAAGTCGTCGCCGGCCGACGGCGTGCCGGTCAGGCCCAGCACCTCG
>JAQVKV010000564.1 GCA_028694545.1 Zavarzinia sp.
GTCCGTCGATACGTCGCCTGCCATGCATTCACGCAATGGGAACATGCGATCGTTAAGGGCGGTAAACACAGCGCCTATCGGTTATTAGATTATTTAGGGGTATCCCCCCTGTCGGCGTCACCCACTTCCCCCCCCAGGGTGCCGCCCACGCCCGCCGGCTCCCCCCGCCGGCGGGCACCGACCCCAGGCACCCTTATTTCGGTGGCATTCTATTCCTGCGGCACCGGACGCGGGCGGCCGCTGTCGTCGATCGCGACCATGACGAAAGTGCCTTCTGTCACACGGACCTGCTCGGGCACTGACGAATCGCCGTGGCGGGTCTGGCGCCTTTCCACCCAGGTCTCGAGCCGAACCCGAATCGAGGTGCGGCCAATCCCGGCGATCTCGCCATAGATTGTCACGAGGTCACCAATATTGACCGCCTTGTGGAAGGTCATCGCGTCGATCGCGACGGTGGCCACCCGGCCCCGGGCGCGCTGGGCCGCCAGCACGCCGGCGGCGATATCCATATGGCTGAGAATCCAGCCACCGAAGATGTCGCCGTTGCCATTCACGTCTTTCGGCAGGGGCACTGTACGGATGACGGGCTCCATCCCGCGCGTGGACGGATGGGTGGGCGGCTCGATTTCCTTGCTCATGGACAGTCCCCAAGATGTAGGTTAGCCGTAAAGTGATCGACACCCTATACTGCGGTGCCAGCCAGCCAAAGCGTGACAATGAGTAAGCCAGCCGACCTGTTCGATTCCGCCCCCGCCGCCGGTTCCTATTCCGCCAAGGACATTGAGGTCCTCGAAGGGCTTGAGCCGGTCCGCAAGCGCCCGGGCATGTATATCGGCGGCACCGACGAGCGCGCCTATCACCACCTCGCCGCCGAAATCCTGGACAACGCCATGGACGAAGCGGTGGCCGGCCACGCCAGCCGCATCGAGATGGAGCTGTCCGCCGATGGCAGCCTGACGGTGCGCGACAATGGTCGCGGCATTCCGGTCGACCCGCATCCGAAGTTCAAGGACAAGTCGGCGCTCGAGGTGATTCTCACCACGCTCCATTCCGGCGGCAAATTCAGCGGCAAGGCCTACAAGACGTCGGGCGGGTTGCACGGCGTCGGCTCTTCGGTGGTCAACGCGCTGTCCGAGCGCATGGACGTGGAGGTCGCGCGCGACCGCCAACTCTGGCGCCAGACCTATGTCCGGGGCAAGCCGCAAAGCCCGCTGCAACCGGCGGGCCCCGTGCACAACAGGCGCGGCACGACCGTCACCTTCAGGCCGGACCCCGAGATTTTCGGTGCCAGCCTGCATTTCAAGCCGGCGCGTCTCTACCGCATGGCGCGCTCCAAGGCCTATCTGTTCCGGGGTGTCGAAATCCGCTGGAGCTGCGCGTCCGAACTGATCCCGGTAGGCGATCCGACCCCGGCGCAGGACGTGCTGCATTTTCCCGGCGGCCTCGCTGATTTCCTTGCGGCGACCATCGCCGAACAGGCGACGGTCACCCCCCTGCCCTTTACCGGCCAGGCCAAGCTGCCCGGCAACGAGGCGGGCGAGGTGGAATGGGCCATCGCCTGGCCCCTGGACGGCGATCCCTTCATCCATTCCTATTGCAACACGGTGCCGACGCCCGAGGGCGGCACCCATGAGGCCGGCCTGCGCTCGGCGCTCGCCCGGGCATTGAAGGGCTTCGGCGAGTTGACCAACAACCGCCGCGCCGGTCAGATCACGGCCGAAGACGTCGCGGGCGGTGCCGCCATCCTGCTGTCCCTGTTCATCCCCGAACCCCAGTTCCAGGGCCAGACCAAGGAAAAGCTCTCGAATCCGGAGGCCTCGCGCCTCGTGGAAGCTGCGATCAAGGACCGCTTCGAGCATTGGCTGACCTCAGACCCCGCCGCTGCCGGGGCTCTGCTCGACCATGTCGTCTCGCGCGCCGAGGAGCGGCTGAAGAAGAAGGCGGACAAGGAGACCAGCCGCAAGACCGCGACCCGTAAGCTGCGCTTGCCGGGCAAGCTCGCCGACTGCTCGAAGGACCAGGCGGACGGCACCGAAATCTTCCTGGTCGAGGGGGATTCCGCGGGCGGTTCCGCCAAACAGGCGCGTGATCGCGCCACCCAGGCGATCCTGCCCTTGCGCGGCAAGATCCTGAACGTCGCTTCCGCCGCCGCCGGCAAGATGGAAGCGAACCAGGAGCTGTCCGACATCGCGCTGGCACTCGGCTGCGGCATGGGCGGGCGCTTCCGCGAGGAAGAACTGCGCTACGAACGCATCATCATCATGACCGACGCGGATGTGGACGGTGCCCATATCGCCTCCCTGCTGATGACCTTCTTCTGGCGCGAGATGCCGGGGCTGATCCGGTCCGGTCATCTCTATCTCGCCATGCCGCCGCTCTATCGCATCGCGCAAGGTGCGAAGACCGTCTACGCCATGGACGACGAAGACAAGGAACGGCGCCTGAAACGGGACTTCAAGGGCAACGGCAAGATCGAAGTCAGCCGTTTCAAGGGCCTTGGCGAGATGCCTCCCGCGCAATTGCGGGAGACGACGATGGACAAGAGCAAGCGTACATTGCTGCGCGTCACCGTGATGGAGGGCGAGGAAGGCGATACCGCCGGCCTCGTCGAACGCCTGATGGGCAAAAAGGCGGAAACCCGCTTTGCCTTCATCCAGGAAAACGCATCACGCGCGACCGACCTCGACATCTGACCGTGAGGCAGCCATGACGCCGTATCTTTCCCCGCTGCTCCCCGTGCTCGCCCTCTCCCTCGTCGTCGGTGCCTGCACGACGACCCAGGCCGTGATCACGAACGAAGAACTGCAGGAAGATTTCAATCACCCGGGTGCCCTGAACCCGGCCGTGGTCGACGG
>JAQVKV010000565.1 GCA_028694545.1 Zavarzinia sp.
CCCCGTGCGCAAGCCGAGCGCTGCTTCTGTGTCCGAAACCGGATAACTAAGCCCAAACCTGAAGCTGTCGAGGCCCAAGCCGACACAAGTCCCTTTAGTTTTCCGGGATCCGTCGCAAATTTTTTCCTGGCCGAGGCTTGGCATACATCGCCAAAAGATATTTGGCGAGGCTTTCCTCTCAGCTTGCGCATAGTCGAGAAAATGCTCGCAATGCGTGGCATTGACGTAACTCACGAAACGATACGGCGATGGGCCGAGAAATTCTGCCGCGATATTGCCGGTGAGATTCGTCGCAGCGGGGCGGCAAATGGCCGATGTCAGATTAACTCAAGCGGGTCGCCATTGTCCGGTACCGGTCGTTATTAAGCTGCGGGAACCGCGACGGACTTCCACTCCGCCATCGCCGTGAGGCGATGCAGATGAGTGGCGATTGCGGTGCGGCGTGATGGTGGGGAGGGAATGAAGAGGTTGCGGACCGCGGAGAAAATCTCGACGAATCTTTGCAGTACGCTCCACGATCGAAAGCCTTGCATCGCTCGTTCTCGCTTTCGAATAGGAACATGCGAATTTTCAGCCCGGTTGTTGAGCCCCTTGTGCTGACGATGTTGGACTGTCGGCATGATCTTGCGCCCGGCGGCGCCGTAGGAGGCTAGTTTGTCGGTGACCATACGTTTGGGAGGACAGCCTTGCTTGCGCAAAAGCCGCTCCAACAATCGCTTGGCGGCGCGTGTGCTGCGGCGGATTTGCACGATTTCGTCGAGGACATAGTCGTCTTGATCGACAGCGCGCCAGAGATAGCGCTTTTCGCCGGTGATCGTGATGACCAGGCGAGTGGCGCGGCGGAGTTTCACCCCCGCGCTCTCTCAGAACCGGACGTGATACTCTCGCATCATCCGGCTCCCATTGTTCGGCCGTGTCCATGAAGCAGGGTCCAATGGGCGAACAACTGAGGCTGACGCTGCGCGATCCGCGCAAGCCAGTGTCGGGAGCGCCGCTTGTGTCTGCGCAGGGACTTGTATTTTCCGGAGACCCATCGGGCCAAGTATCGCTCGATGTTCCACAGGGTGGGATAAAGAGCAGAGGGACAGAACCGGCCATAGTAGTTGATCCAGCCGCGTATGTGCGAGTTGAACATCCGCGCCAGATCATCTAGGGCCTTGTCACTGCGCAAGTGCAACGACCAACTACGGATGGTTCCGCGGATCGCCTTGAGCGCCTTCGGACTGGCGGCGGGACTGAATGAGACGCCCATGCCGCCGACCCTCTTGCTCACCAGCCTCGGCCTGAAGGTGTAGCCGAGAAAGTCAAACTTGAAGATCGGGTGTATGGCCCGTCGGCTTTCATCTCTGCAATAGACAATTTTGGTCTTGTCAGGATGAAGCGTCAGTCCGCAGTCAGCAAAACGCGCGTCAAGAGCTGCCCGAAGCGCCATCGCTTGCCCCTCCGTCCTGCAGTGACAGATTGCATCGTCGGCATAGCGTTCGAACGGGATGTCCGGGAACTTCCGACGCATCCACATGTCGAACGCATAGTGAAGAAAGAGATTCGCCAAGAGGGGGCTGATCACCCCTCCCTGCGGCGTTCCTCGTTCTCGCCCGACGAGACTTCCGTCCGGCATCTGCACCGGCGCTTTCAGCCATCTATCGATGTATAAAAGCACCCACGGGCAATCCGTGTGCTTGCGCACCGCCCGCATCAGCAGTTCCGGTTCGATGCTGTCGAAGAAGGCCTTGATGTCGAGATCAAGAACCCAGTCGTAGCGCCAGCATCGCTGCCGCGCCACGCCGATTGCATCGAGCGCCGATTTGCCGGGGCGATATCCATAGGAATCCGGATGGAATTTGGGCTCCACCATCGGCTCCAGGTGGCGTTTGACCACCATCTGTGGTGATTCCGATTGATGGCGCCCCCCTAAAACGAGATGAAGGCGCCCCCGATAACGGAATGATGGCGCCCCCCGATTCCGAGATGATCCCGCCCCCCTGTAGCGGAATGATCCCGCCCGGGTAATTTCGTGCAGTGGCGAGCTCCGCTGTTGGCCTGATCAGGTCGCTTCTTTGGCAATCCAAAGGGGTGATCATGCCAGCGGAGCGGATTACGATGCGCCAGGCGCGTGAGATTATTCGACTGAAGTCCTCGTCGATTTCGGCGCACGAGATTTCCCGGCGGCTCGGCATGCCGCGCTCGACGGTGCGGGAGGCGCTCAAGCGCGCGGAGAGCGCCGGGCTCTCCTGGCCGTTGCCCGAGGGAATGACCGACGATGCGCTCGAGGCGGCGCTCTACGCCAATCGGCGCAGCAAGCGCGGTCATCGGCGCATTGAGGAGCCGGACTGGGCTGGCGTGCATCGCGAGTTGAAGCGCAAGCACGTTACCTTGATGATTTTGTGGGACGAATACACCGCCGCAAATCCGGGCGGCTATAGCTACTCGCGGTTCTGCGAACTTTATCGCGCCTTCGAAAAGACCCTGTCGGTGACGATGCGGCAGACGCATGCCGCCGGCGAACGGCTGTTCGTCGATTACGCTGGCGACGGCGTTCCTGTCGTCATTGATCGGCTTACCGGCGAGATCCGCATGGCGCAGATTTTCGTCGCGGTGCTGGGGGCGTCGAGCTTCACATTCGCCAAGGCGAGCTGGACGCAGACGCTTCCCGACTGGATCGACGCCCACGTCGGCGCGCTCGAGGCGATCGGCGGCGTCCCGCAGCTCATCGTGCCGGACAACGCCAAAGCCGCCATCGTCAAAGCCTGCTTCTACGACCCGCAGGTCAATCGCACCTACGCCGACATGGCGATGCATTACGAGACGGCGCTTTTGCCGGCGCGACCCAGAAAGCCGCGCGACAAGACGAC
>JAQVKV010000566.1 GCA_028694545.1 Zavarzinia sp.
GGCTCGTCGAGAAGGAGAAGGTCGGGTTCGGCGAAGAGCCCGGCGGCCAGTGCCACGCGCATGCGCCACCCGCCCGAAAAACTGCTCATGGGCCTTGCTTGCGCCGCCTAGTCGAAGCCAAGACCGGCAAGGATGCGGCGCGCCCGCGCCGGGCCGCTATGGGCGCCGATCGCGTTCAGGCGCTCGTGGATATCGGCCAGTTTCAGGGCGTCCGTCTCGGTCTCGGCCGCGTGCATCAGGCGCGCGCGCTCCTTGTCGCCCGCCAGCACGACGTCGACCGGGATCTCGGTCCCGCCCGGCGCTTCCTGCGCGACCGTGCCGATGCGCGCACCCTTGTCGAGGGCGACATCGCCGTCGTCGGCATGGATCTGGCCGAGGATCAGGCGCAGAAGCGTCGACTTGCCGGCGCCATTGTGGCCGATGAGGCCGATGCGATGGCCGTCGGGAACCTGGGCGCTCGCGCCATCGAGGATGGTGCGCCCGGCGATGCGATAGGTGAGACCGTCGATCCGTAACATGGCGGCGCTAATAGCACGGCGCGGGCGGCCCCACAAACCGCCGCAGTTGCGAAGCGGGCGCCGCTCGGCTACAAGGCCGCCACCTTCTTCGCAGCACTCGTATCAAGCAATGGAGCCGATCATGGCCGTCGAACGTACCCTTTCGATCATCAAGCCGGATGCCACCCGCCGCAACCTGACCGGCAAGGTCAACGCCAAGTTCGAGGACGCGGGCCTGCGCATCGTCGCGCAGAAGCGCATCCAGCTGACCAAGGCCCAGGCCGAGGGCTTCTACGCCGTCCACGCCGCGCGTCCCTTCTTCGGCTCGCTGGTCGAATTCATGATCTCGGGCCCGGTCGTGGTCCAGGTTCTCGAAGGCGAGGGCGCGGTCCTGAAGAACCGCGACGTCATGGGCGCCACCAACCCGGCCAATGCCGCCGAGGGCACCATCCGTAAGGAATTCGCCGAATCGATCGAAGCGAACTCGGTCCATGGTTCGGACAGTGCGGAAAACGCCGCCATCGAAATCGCCTATTTCTTCGCCCAGACCGAAATCGTCGGCTGATCGAAGTCTTCTCGCGGAAAAGGCCCGGCGGTGACGCCGGGCCTTTTTTGTTGGCGATTTCCGTCAACTCGTCATTCCGGCGCAAGCCGAAATCTCGGGCCGTAAAAGGCGCCTCTATCGTCACGAGATCCTGGCTTTCGCCGGGACGACGCGTCGGACCGTCAGCGGTCGACAACGAAAATGTCCTGCCGGGGCAAGGCGGGTTGCATGCCGGCTTCCTGGCGCAGGTAGAAGGCCATCCAGGCGTTCACTGCATCGACATAGGGCTGGGTCGCCGGGATCACCTTGGCGCGGCCCGGCGGGCCGACGCGGGAGCCGCCGTTGTAATGGCTGAGCGCGATGTCGACCGAGCCGTAGCGGTCGATCAGCTGGCCGAGGAAACGGACGCCGAGGCGGATGTTCACCCGGGGATCCCACAGCGTGTCTGGATCGACGCCGAATTCGCCCCGGGCCGTCGCCGGCATGATCTGCATTACGCCCCGCGCCCCGGCGGGCGAAAGCGCATTGGAACGGAAACCGGACTCGACCTTGGCTACCGCCTTGGCCAGGGCGAGGGAGACGTTGGAATGTCGCGTCTCCTCCTCGAGGATCTTCAGGACCTCGGCCACCTCGGCGGAGGTGGGCGGTGGCGCGAAGAGGGGCACGGGCGCCGGGGCGGCCGGGGTCGGCTGTGGCGGCGGTGGTTTCGTCGCCTCCTTGATCACGAAGGCGAGCACGGCGGGGTCGAGCTGGGCGCGTTCGACCGCGTTCATCGCCTGATAATAGCGATAGGCGATGGTGATGCCGTCCGGCAGGCCCAGCAGATAGGCGCGCAGATACCATTCGAAACTGAGGGCCGCGTTCTGGTCGAGCACGGTGCCGGTGCCGAGCATCCAGGCGATCGCCTCCGCCGCGCGGGCGTCGCCCGCTTGCGCGGCATCCAGCATCACTTGCGCGTCCTCGAGATCGGCCTTGCCCTGGCGCAGGTCGGTGAAGGCCTGCACCAGCTTGCTGGCGCCGGGTGCGATGCCGGGCGAAAGCGCGGCGAGGGCGGCGGAAAGCGCGACGATGACGGGACGGCGCGCCATTTCCGGTCTCAGGTCAGGGTGACCCGGGCCCAGGCATCGCCCGCATAGACCGTGCGTCCGCCCTCCAGCCGGGCCTCGCCCGTGGCGACCAGGGCGACGGCGGCGGGATAGAGCCGGTGTTCGGCGGACAGCGTCCGGGCGGCGAGATCGTCCGGGCTTTCGCCGGGTACCACGGGCACCACGGCTTGGCCGATGATCGGGCCCGCGTCCATGTCGGCGGTGACGAAATGGACCGTGCAGCCCGAAAAGCGAACGCCGCCGGCCAGCGCCTGTTCGTGCACATGCACGCCCTTGAAGGAGGGCAGCAGGCTGGGGTGGATATTCACCATGCGGCCCAGCCACTTCCTGGTGAATTCGGCGGTCAGCAGGCGCATGAAGCCGGCCAGCACCACGAGTTCGACCCCGGCCGCTTCCAGTGCCGCGTCGAGCGCCGCGTCGAAGGCCGGGCGGCCGTCGAACTGCTTGTGATCGATGACGAGCGTCGGAACGCCCGCCTGCTCGGCCCGGGCAAGGCCGCCGGCGCCCGGCCGGTTGGACAGCACGAGGACGATTTCCGCCGGGAAGGCGGGATCGGCGGTCGCGTCCAGCAGCGCCGCCATGTTGGAACCGCGCCCCGAGATCAGGATCGCGGCGCGCCGGCGCGCCCCGCTGCTTTCGGGCGTCACTGCGCCACCCAGAGCTTGTCCTGACCCCACGATCCGGCCGGGCCGATGACCGTGGT
>JAQVKV010000567.1 GCA_028694545.1 Zavarzinia sp.
TCTCGATCGACATGAATGCCGCCGGCCAGGCCATCGCGGTCGGCGCCTTCGGCACCATCCTGGTCTCGGACGATGCCGGCAAGACCTGGCGCAAGTCCGTGATGGACTGGGCGCGCACCAATGACGAGGGCTTCGAGCCCCACGTCTATGCCGCCTCGATCGATGCCTCCGGCGCCATGACCGTGGTCGGCGAATTCGAGATCATCCTGCGTTCCACCGACGGCGGGGCGAGCTGGGAGGTGGTGCACAAGGGCGAGGCCTCGCTCTTCGACCTGCGCATCGACGCGAAGGGCGTCGGCTATGCGGTCGGCCAGAAGGGCAGGGTGCTGCGCACCCGCGACAATGGCCTGACCTGGGAAACGGTCGAGAGCGGCACGCAGACCAATCTCCTCGGCATCGCGCAAGGGGACGACGGCACGGTCCTCGTCACCGGCATCCGCGCCATGCTCACCGGCTCGGATAGCAGCGGCAGCCTGACGGCGGTCGACGCCGGCGACATCGACACCACCTGGTACCAGCCGGCCATCGCGGCGGGCAAGGGCGGCTGGATCGTGGGCGGTCACACCGGCCGCATCGTCAGCGTCGGCACCAATTGACGGCATAACGGACAAGAACGGGCAATAGGGGGAGCGCATGAAGAGGATGGGCAAGGGGCGGCAGCGGGGGAACGCTGTCCGCAACGTAGCGATGATCGCCTGCGGCAGCGCGCTCGGCGGGGCGCTGGCCGGCGCCGTCGTGCCGGCGCTGGCGTTCGATTTCTCGATCTCGGGCTTCATCCGCCACGAGATGGCGATCAAGCTGAGCAACAAGGAAAACCAGGCCAACAACCATGGCAATCCGTTCAACGGCCAGGACGTGCCGCTCGAACCGCTCGGCCTCAACCTGTCCACGCTCGCCGGGGTGAACAATCTCCTTTCGGGGATCGGCCTGCCCACGGTCCCCGATCTGACCTCGCCGCTGCTCGGCTCGTCGCTGACCCTGCCGCCGACCGGCACGCGCAACGTGCGCACGGCCAGCAACGACTTCAACCTGATGGCGACCCGCATCGAAGTGAACATGGCCGCCGCCATCGACGCCAACTGGAGCGCGCGCGTCACCGTTCGCGGCTATTACGACTGGAACGCCTACGACGACAACCAGAAGGATCTCGACATGTTCGAGACCCAGTTCCGGGCCGGCGGCGGTGGTACCCCCCTCGAATATGCCCAGGACGATTTCATGATCGACGTCCCCGTGGCGACGATCGACTATACCAATGGTCCCCTGTTCGTCCGGGCCGGCAACCAGCAGATCGCCTGGGGCGAGGCGATCTTCTTCCGCGTCATGGACGTGCCCGCCGGCATCGACTATCGCCGCCACTTTATCTTCGAGCCGGCGATCGAGGAATATGGCGACAAGCGCGTGCCGGCGCTCGGTATCCGCGCGTCCTATCAGATCAATTCGGAATGGGAAGTCGAAGCCTTCATCCAGAAATTCGAGCCGACGATCTACCCCAATCCCTCGAACCCCTACAACGTCGTGCCCGACCAGTTCACGGTGCATGAACGCTACAAGGGCTATGCCGACGACCTGTGGAATGTCGGCGGTCGCATCCGCGCCCAGCTCGGCAACCTCGGCCTGCAGTTCATCGCCGTTTCCCGGCACAATCCGGACGGCGTCCTCCGCTGGACCAAGTCGGGTGTGAACAAGGATCTGCCGGTGCTGCCCGGCTCCGGCGCGACTCTGGCCGAGACGCCGTTCGAGGTCGACCAGGAAAACGGCGTGAAGAGCCAGGAGGAATGGTTTTGGTACTCCAATTCGGTCCGGCTCCACGGCATCCAGGGCCTCAATGCCGCGATCGACGACTTCCAGCCGGCCACCGGCGCAGTGACCGGCTATAACGTCGGCGAGAGCGATGCGCTGGCGCGCAGCGAACTCGATACCTTCTTCTGGCTGTCGGGCGGTCTGCGTGGCCATCTCGAAAATGTCTTCCCCTACGAGAACGTGTTCGGCGCCAGCGTGAACTATGTCTTCGACGGCGAGCCCGGGTCCTTCCTCGAACAGCTCATCGGCCGCGTCGAGATGACCTACACGCCGGAGCGGACCTTCACCAATCCGACCCTGGGCCAGGACTTCATCAAGGAAGACCAATGGGCCTTCGCCGCGGTGTTCGAGAAGTGGCACCGCTGGAGCCAGGAATTCCCGGCGGCCTATCTCGTGCTGCAGTTCATGTACAAGAACGGTTCCGACATCTTCGATGTCAAAACCCGCCATCTCTCGGGTTACAATTCGACCTCGACCACGACGCCGACCGGCATCGATTATTCGGCGGCCATCGCCTTCGCTGGTTTCCAGCCCTCGCCCTCCCTCGAATGGAAGTTCGAATGGGCGGTGCTCTATGAAATCGATGGCGGCTGGCTGTTCCAGCCGGGCATCCGCTGGAAGCCCAACGACAAATGGGAAGTCAACCTCTATGCGACCGTCATCTCGGCGCCGGAACAGGGCCGCAGTGCCCTTACCGTCGTCGACTATGCCGATGAGATTTCGTTGCGTGTGACCTACCAGTTCTGACGGATACAGTCCCCGGCCCCCCAGCCGGTACTTGACGGGAGGAGGTTCCGTACCTCCACGCCTCCTCCCGCTTTTTTCTCCGGATCGGAGAATTTCATTAGTGTGAACGCCCTGGAACGGCTATTCTCCGGAAAAAGAAAATCCAGTTCATAATAAGAACAGCACAACGAAACACCGGCGAAAAGCCGGGCAAAAACCGGGGGAACAGGATGGGGAAGGAGATCACTCCATCTCTTGCGCGGTCGGCCAAGCTTCGGCCCGCGCCGTTGCGCAAATGGACCGTCAGGCGCGAA
>JAQVKV010000017.1 GCA_028694545.1 Zavarzinia sp.
TGCCTGCCGAGAGAGCGCAGCAGGCCCGGCGCCTCCAGCGCCTCGGCGAAGGCGCTGGAGGCGAGCAGCGGCCGTTCCAGCACCTTGCACAGGGATTCAATGCGGGCGATCTCGTTCACCGCGGGCCCGATCACGGTGAAGTCCAACCTCTCGGTCGAACCGATATTGCCATAGACCACATCGCCATAGTTGAGCGCGAAGCAGACCCGCAGCCCGCCCTGACCAAAGGCGGCGGGTACCGGCTCGATCGCCTCGATCGCGGCGGTGGCGGCGTGGGCGGCGTCGAGCGCGCGATGGCAGGCGTCGCGCCCGGCGGTGCCAAGGCCCGTCCCCTCGTCCGCCGCGAAAATAGCCAGGAGACCATCGCCCATGAATTTCAGGACCTCGCCGCCGGCCCCGTGGACCGCGAGGGTGACGGCGTCGAGATAGGCGTCAAGCAGGGCGATGACCTCGCCCGCCGGCGCCCGGTCCGTCAGACGGGTGAAACCGCGCATGTCGCACGACAGCAAGGCGGCCCGCATCACCTTGCCATCGCCCCGGTGCACCGAACCGGAGGCGACCCGGCGCGCGGCGTCCCGCCCGAGATAGAGCGACAACAGATTGTCGAGCAGCTGGCGCTGCATCGCCGTCTCGAACCGCAGGGCAAGGGCGGGCACCAGGGCATCGAGCCGCGCCAGTTCCCGGTCCGTGAAGCCGCCCGGGCGATCGACGGCGAAGGCGACGAAAGACCGGCGCACCGTGGAAAAATCGAGAGGCCGGACCAGATAGTCGGTAGCGCCGATGGCGCGGAGATCAGCCAGCACCGGAAAATCGTCCGCCGCCGGCGGCCCCTCCAGCCGGCGGCGGAAGCCGGGGGCGCCCTGGTGGATAAGCCGCACCGGGCTGTCGCGGTAAAAGTCCGACTGCTCGACCTCGAAGCCACGGGCAAGGACTTCCATGCCCTGCCCCCGCTGCCACACGAAGGTGCGGGCATAGACCTGCGGGTGCATGGCCAGCAGGCCGGAGGTGACCCGAATCAGCGCCATGCCCTCGGCCGAAAGGCGCGTCGCCACCTCGGAGATCAGGCCGGGCGGGTCCAGGCGGCCGGCGGCAGCCGACAGCAGGAAGCTGGCCACCGGGTCGGCGGCGGCGAAGGCGGGCGGGCCGAGCGGGGCCAGCGGCCGGCGCCCGGCGATCTCGGCGGCAACCGCGACGGTCTCGTCCCAGATCTGGTCGGGGGGCAGGTCGGCGAGGGTTTGCTTCGGCATGGCTGCTTTGCAGGACTTCCAGTTTTCTTGATCTTAGGCGAGCCATCGGCCATGTAGAGTTAAATCTAGACCAGATCTTTTCCGCCTTGACCGGAAATAGAGAGGACTCCCCATGTTCATCCAGACCGAAGCGACCCCCAATCCCGCCACGCTGAAGTTCCTGCCCGGCCGCGACGTGATGACCGCGGGCACGGTGAATTTCCCGAATGCGACGGCGGCCGCGCGCTCGCCCCTGGCCGTCCGGCTCTTCGCCGTCGACGGCGTCACCGGGGTCTTCTTCGGCGCCGACTTCATCACGGTCACCCGGGACGGCACGGATTGGGATGCGCTGAAGCCCGCGATCCTCGGCGCCATCGTCGAGCATTACGCCAGCGGCGACCCCATCCTGGCCGAAGCCCCCACCGAGAAAACGGAAGAAAAGGCCACCGGCCCCGACTCGGAAGTGATCGAGCAGATCAAGGAGTTGCTGGAGACGCGGGTGCGCCCGGCGGTCGCCCAGGATGGCGGCGACATCACCTTCCACGATTTCGACGATGGCGTCGTCTATCTCCACATGCAGGGCGCCTGTGCCGGCTGCCCATCCTCGACCGCGACCCTGAAATCGGGGATCGAGAACATGCTGCGCCACTACATTCCGGAAGTGACGGAAGTGCGTGCGGTCTGATCGCCGACAGATCCAGTTTCGGGCCAGATCCCCCCTCGAACCCGTGAGGTTTTCATGAGTAGTGCTGTCACCGACGCCGCCCTGGACCAGCTTTTCCGGTCCGCGCGCACCCACAACGCCTGGGCCGACAAGCCGGTTTCGGAAGCAACCCTGCGCGCGCTCTACGACCTCGTGAAGTGGGGGCCGACCAGCGCCAACGCCTCGCCCGCTCGCTTCGTCTTCGTGACGACACAGGCCGGCAAGGAGCGGCTGAAGCCCGCGCTTTCCGGCGGCAACCTGGCCAAGACCATGCCCGCCCCGGTCACAGCGATCGTCGCCCACGACCTCGACTTCGCCGAGAAACTGCCCTTCCTCTTCCCGCACGACCAGACCGCCAAGACCTGGTTCGCGGCCCCCGAGGTCGAGCAGGCGACGGCGTTCCGCAACGGCACCCTGCAGGGCGCCTATCTGATCCTGGCGGCGCGGGCGCTTGGCCTCGACGCCGGGCCGATGTCGGGCTTCGACAATGCGAGGGTAGACGCGGAATTCTTCGCCGGCACGCGCATCAAGTCGAATTTCCTGGTCAATCTCGGCTACGGCGATCCGGCCGGCCTGTTCCCGCGCAGCCCGCGCCTGCCCTTCGAGGAGGCGGTGACCATCGCCTGAGCCGGCGTGGCCGACAATCCATGAACGTCCTTGCCTTTGATTGCGCGACCGGCCCGACGTCGGTCGCGGTACGGCGGGACGGCGAACTGGCGGCCCGGGCGGACGACGCCCGGCCCCAGGGCCAGGCCGAAAGCCTGGTCCCCCTGATCGGGGCGGTGTTGCAGCAGGCGGGGATCGCCCCCGCCGCACTCGACCGCATCGCCGTCACCCTGGGCCCAGGTTCCTTCACCGGGGTACGGATCGCGATCGCCGCCGCGCGTGGCCTCGCCCTGGCCCTTGGCCGCCCGGTCTTCGGCTATTCCAGTCTCGACGTGATGGCGGCGGCCCTGCCCCCGTCCGACCTGCCGACCCTGGTCGCCATCGATGCCCGCCGGGGCGAAGCCTATGTCCGGCTGTTCGCGGCCGACGGGCCGGCCCTGACACCCCCCTTCGCGCTCCCCCTCGACGATGCCGCGGCCCGGCTGCCCGGCGGCGACCTCCGCCTCGCGGGGTCCGGGGCGCCCCTCGTGGCGACACGCCTTGGCGACCGCGCCCGCGTGGTCCTGCCCGACGTTGTGCCCGATGCCGCCGTCCTCGCCCTCATGGCCGAGGGGGCCGCGCCCGAGCACGGGCTGATCACGCCCGAGCCCCTCTATCTGCGCCCGCCCGACGCGAAACTGCCAGGCGCCTGATGCCATGACCGACACGCCGGAGCCCCGTCCGGTCGCGCCCGGTGATCTCGAAGGGCTGGCGCGGGTCCACGGCGCCTGTTTTCCCGACGACCCCTGGAATGCCGAACGGCTCGGCCGGTTGCTGGCCATGCCCGGAGCCTTCGCCCTTATGGTCGGGGGAGGCTTCGCCCTGCTGCGCACGGCGGCGGACGAAACGGAGGTGATCACCATCGCCGTGGCACCCGACCGGCGGGGCGCCGGCCTCGGCCGTCTGCTCATGACCGCGGCTCTCGACGCGGCAGCCCGCGACGGGGCCCGCCACGTTCTGCTCGAAGTCGCCGTCGATAACGACGCGGCCCTCGGCCTCTACCGGACGCTCGGCTTCGCCGAAGTCGGCCGGCGCCGGGCTTACTACCGGCGCGCGAATACACAGCCGGTCGACGCGCTCGTCATGTCGAGAACATTATTCGGGCAATCAACACCTTGAGTGCCGTCGCGCACCACCAAGGAAGAGCCCGCGCATCGCTATTTTACCTCAATCAACAAGGCGAGAGCGCGATACGCGCCCAAATGAATAGAAATGAAATTCTATCGCTCATCTCAATTGAATTGATTTGGATATTGGCACCCCGTATAACTCGTCGCAGAATGCTCGGAAGACGGTGTCCCGCCAAAATACCGACGATGATGCACCGCCACAATCTTGGGCGGGTCAGCCCGTGATCGGCAGTTGCAGGACAGATTGCATGCAGTTGTCGCAAGGCCGCGAGGGCAATCGTCATAAGGGCTTACTGGCAGGGACCGGCATTTATTGGTTCGCTCGCGCGTAACCGAAAGAGGGCTGAATTTGCGCTTCAGGCCATGCCGTAACAGTGAAATAATTCGCCTCGCGCGGAGAAAGGTCTTAGGAAAATGAGTGAAGACAAGGCGGCACACAGCGAGCTTCTTTCGCTGACGGTGGAAATCGTTGCCTCCCACGTGTCGAACAATTCGGTGCCCGTCGCCGACCTGCCGCAGCTGATCCAGCAGGTTTATGCCACGCTGTCCGGTATCGGCCAGCCCAAGACGGAACCCGCGCCTTCCCGTCCGCAGCCGGCCGTCCCGGTGAAGAAGTCGGTGACGCCGGAATATCTCGTCTGCCTCGAGGACGGCAAGAAGCTGAAGATGCTGAAGCGCCACCTCAAGACCGCCTACAACATGACGCCCGAAGAATATCGCGCGCGCTGGGACCTGCCGCCGGAATACCCGATGGTCGCGCCCAATTACGCCGAACAACGCCGGGATCTCGCCAAGAAGATCGGCCTCGGCACCGCGCGGCGGAAGCGTACCCGTCGCTCGTGATCCGAAATCGCGATTGATATCGGTTCGCGATTGCAAGCCCGCCTCTTGACAAGGGGCGGGCTTTTTTCACCTTCGGGGTGACGTACCCGGCCGGCCGGGGCATACTGCGGCGGGATTCCAATTCGCAATTGCGGCATTCACGCCCGTTGCTACTCGAGCTTTCGACACATGTCCGACCGAATCGAAAACCTGTGCCTGGCGAAGGGCATGCGCATGACGGAACAGCGCCGCGTGATCGCCCGCGTGCTGTCCGAAGCGACCGATCACCCGGACGTCGAGGAGTTGTATCGCCGGGCCATCGCCGTCGACCCGAAAATCTCGATCGCCACAGTCTATCGTACCGTCCGCCTGTTCGAGGAAGCGGGCATCCTCGAACGCCATGATTTCCGCGATGGCCGCTCCCGCTACGAGGAAGTCCCCGACTCCCATCACGACCACCTGATCGATCTTTCGACCGGCCGGGTCATCGAGTTCCGCAACGAGGACATCGAGAAGCTGCAGGAGTTCGTCGCGCGCGAGCTGGGCTTTCGCCTCGTCGATCACCGTCTCGAACTCTACGGCCTGCCGCTCGACCGGGTCGACCAGGACGAACTGGCCAGGGCGAACGAAATCCTGGCCCGGGGCGCGCGCCGCCCATGACCGCCGCGGACGCCGTCACCCAGGGCGACAAGGGCGGCCGGAAGCCGGCGACCCGGCGATTCGCGACGCGGCGCTTCGGCCTTGGCCGCGCGAAACACGATCCATTCCAGTTCGGTGACGCCCCATTGCCCGAATTGCCGGTGGCGCCGGGACCGGGCCTTGGCCGCGTGGCGCGCATCCGCGCGATCTCGCGCCTGACCGGCTTCGCGCTCGGCCTCATCCTGATGGTGCCGCTGCAATTGCTGGCCCTCGTGCTCGACCGCAAGCTGGCCGTGGCCCTGCCCTTCTTCTTCCACAAGATGCTGTGCCGCATCCTCGGCGTGAAGCTCGTCGTCCACGGCCGCCGCCACAAGCGCGGCGCCGTGCTCTTCATCGCCAATCATTCCTCCTGGCTCGACATTCCGGTGATGTCGGCGGTGATCCCCGGTTCCTTCGTCGCCAAGAGCGAGATCGAGGGCTGGCCGATCTTCGGCTTCCTGGCGAAGCTCCAGCGCACCGTCTTCGTCCAGCGCGAGAAGCGCAGCCGCACGGCCGAAAGCCGGGACGTGCTGGTCGACCGCCTGCGCGCGGGCGACAACCTCATCCTCTTCCCCGAAGGCACGTCGTCCGACGGCAACCGGGTCCTGCCGTTCAAGAGCGCGCTGTTCGGCGCCGCCGAGATCGAGGTGCCACGGCGCGGCGGCCGCATCGGCCCCGTGGTGGTGCAGCCGGTCACCGTCACCTATACGAAGCTCCAGGGCATGCCCATGGGGCGCGACTACCGCCCCTTCTTCACCTGGTTTGGCGACATGGATCTGGCGCCACATCTGTTCCGGGCCCTTGGCTTTGGCCCGATCACGGCGGAAATCGAGTTCCACGCTCCGCTGACCGTGACCGAGGCGGGCAGCCGCAAGGCCCTGGCCCGCCACTGCGAGACGGTGATCCGCGCGGGCCACGCCCGCCAGATCCAGGGTGGTTTTTCCTGATCGCAACCCAGACCCCCGGCCCCCAATTCTTGACTCTTCGGGGCGGCGCCCCTAATGCTTGGGGCTGTTGGATTAGGCCCCGCCGCGGGAACGGCATGGCGTGACCGCGACCCGCCGGGCCCGAGCCACGGCGCCGCTTTCCCCGATACGGGGTGTCGCGGGCGCGGTATTGCCGCAAGGCGCGGGTGTTGCCAGGGATACAGGCTCCTCAGTGGCCAAGAAGCTTTGCATCAAGACCTATGGCTGCCAGATGAATGTCTACGACAGTGGTCGTATGGCCGATCTGCTGGCGCCTCTCGGCTATGACACGACGGAAGACGCGGGCGAAGCCGATCTCGTCATCCTGAACACCTGCCACATCCGGGAAAAGGCCGCCGAAAAGGTCTATTCCGACGTCGGCCGGCTGCGCAACCTGCGCGCCGAACGCATGGCCGAGGGGGGCGCCCCCATGACCATCGCGGTCGCCGGCTGTACCGCCCAGGCGGAAGGCGCCGAGATCATGCGCCGCGCCCCGGCCGTCGACCTCGTGGTCGGGCCTCAGGCCTATCACCGGCTGCCCGAGCTGATCGCCCGCGCCCATCGCTCCAAGGGCGAGGCGCTGGATACGGATTTCCCGGTCGATTCCAAGTTCGACCACCTGCCACAGCAGAACCGGGTGGAAGGCAGCGCCGCTTTCCTGACGGTCCAGGAGGGTTGCGACAAGTTCTGCACCTTCTGCGTCGTGCCCTATACGCGGGGCGCCGAGACCTCGCGCGCGGTCGACGCCGTGCTGGCGGAAGCCCGCCACCTTGCCGCGCTCGGCGCGCAGGAAATCACCCTGCTCGGCCAGAATGTGAATGCCTATCACGGCGCGGCGCCTGGCGGCGGCAATGAAGCCTGGTCGCTTGGCCGGCTGGTCCATGCCCTGGCGGAAATCCCGGGCATCGCGCGCATCCGCTATACGACGTCGCACCCCCGCGACATGGACGACGAGCTCATCGAGGCCCACGGCCGCCTGCCCCAGCTGATGCCCTTCCTGCATCTGCCCGTGCAGTCGGGCTCGGACCGTATCCTCGAGGCGATGAACCGCCGCCATACCGCCGACGATTACCGTCGCGTGATCGAACGCCTGCGCAAGGCACGGCCCGACATCGCCCTGTCGTCGGATTTCATCGTCGGCTTCCCGGGAGAGAGCGAGCGGGAATTCCAGGCAACCCTCGACCTCGCCCGCGAGATCGGTTTCGCCCAGGCCTACAGCTTCAAGTACAGCGCACGCCCCGGCACCCCGGCCAGCATGATGCCGGACAGCCTGTCGGAAGAGGTGAAGGCGGACCGTCTCGCCCGGCTGCAGGCGGTGATCGCCGACAGCCAGAAAGCCTTCAACGACGCCTGTGTCGGCAAGCGCATGGCCGTGCTGTTCGACCGGCCGGGCCGCCGCGCCGGCCAGATGGTCGGGCGCAGCCCCTACATGCAGGCGGTCCACGCCGAGGTCCCGGCCCATATGGCCGGCCGGATCCTCGACGTGATCATCGATTCCGCTCACCCGAACAGCCTGGGCGGCACGCTGGCGGACCCCGCCGAGGCGGCCGCCTGAAGCCCCGCGCGAAGCCCCCGACCATGACCGCCCAGCGACCCACCCCGGTCCAAGGCGACGACGGCGGCGCGCGGCGTCCGCTGATCGTCGATTTCGCCGACAACCGCCTGCTGCCGCATCTCTTCGGCGAGCATGACGTGCATCTGGCGCGTATCGAGCGCGCGCTCGGCGTCTCGGTCTCGTCGCGCGGCAACCGCATCGCCATTTCGGGCGACGCGGAAGCCGCGACGATCACGCGCCATGCCCTGCGGGACCTCTACAAGCGAATCGAATCCGGCCACGAGATCGGCCCGGGCGACGTCGATGGCGCCATTCGCCTTGCCGTCGCCGCCGAGGGCGACGAGGTGAGGACCCAGCCGCTGGCCGGCATCCGCACCGGACGCCGCTCGATCCTGCCGCGCTCGCCCGCCCAAGGCGCCTATCTCGAGGCGCTGGGCAACAATGAACTCGTCTTCGGCCTTGGCCCCGCCGGTACAGGCAAGACCTATCTCGCGGTCGCGGTCGCGGTCGCCATGCTGCTGGATCGGCGGGTGGACCGGCTCGTCCTGTCGCGCCCGGCGGTGGAGGCGGGGGAACGGCTCGGCTTCCTGCCAGGCGACATGAAGGAGAAGGTCGATCCCTATCTCCGCCCGCTGTACGACGCCCTGCACGACATGATGCCGCCAGGCGAGGTGACCCGCCGCATGGAGAGCGGCGAGATCGAGGTCGCGCCCCTCGCCTTCATGCGCGGCCGCACGCTGGCCCATTCCTTCGTCATCCTGGACGAGGCGCAGAACACCACCACCGGCCAGATGAAGATGTTCCTGACCCGCCTTGGCGAAGGCGGGCGCATGGCCGTAACCGGCGACCCCAGCCAGATCGACCTGCCGCCGGGCGTGCGTTCGGGCCTCGTCGAGGCGGTGGAAACGCTGGAGGGCGTCCCCGGCATCGGCTTCTGCCGCTTTGGCGAAGGCGACGTGGTGCGCCACCCCCTGGTCTCGAAGATCGTGCGTGCCTACCGCCTGCGCGAGGAAGGGGGGCGCTGAGATGGCCGCTGCCGTTCCCCCCCCCGCCGCCGCCGAGGCTGGCGAATCTTCCGACCTGCAACGCGCCCGCGCGTTGCTGTCGGCGACCGCGATCCGCGCACTGGCCGAGGATCGCTGGACCCGCTGGCGGCCCTGGCTGGACGCGCCCCTGTTCGCCGCCCTGATCGTCCTGCTCACCCTTGTCTTCGCGCCGGTCGGGCAATCGGTGCGGGCGATCCCGCCGCTCGATTCGATCGCGCCCGAGACCGTGCGCGCCGAACGCGCCGTCGCTGTCGAGGACAAGGTGGCGACCGAGGCGCGGCGCGCGGCGGCGGCCGAATCGAGCTTGCCGGTCTTCGACTACGATCCCGACCTTTACCTGGGCCTGAGCAAGCGCGTGACCGACGCGGTCGAGACCATGGCGGCCCGGGCCAAGGCGCTGTCGCCGTCCCCCGCCCAACGCCGGGCCGCCTTCCAGGAAGAGATCGGCCGGCCCGTGCCCCAGGCCCTGTTCGACATCATCGAGAAGCTGGACAACCCGGCCGACCTGTCGACCGCGATCAATTACCTGCTGAACCTCGGCCTCGACCGCATGATCATCGCCGACCGGGACGACCTCCCGATGGAAGGGCCGATCCATGTCGCCCAGGCCGGGCAGGACCGGCTGGACAAGGCGCTGGTCGCGGGCGTGATGGACGTGCAGCAGTTCCGCCGCCTGATCCAGGCCCGCGCGGGCGATGCCCCCTATGGCTCGGCCCGCCTCGCCCGGACCTTCGTGCTCGAAACGGCGCTGGCGCTCGCCGTTCCGAATCTCGTGCCCGACCCCGCGCGGACCGAAGCCCTGCGGACAAAGGCGGTCGAAGCGGTGGAACCCGAGATGGTGCGCATCGCGATCGGCGAAGTGGTGATCCGCGAGGGCGACCGGGTAACGAAATCGGCCCAGGACCGGCTGCGCCTGCTGAACGAGGGCGGCGCCCAGCGCTCCGTCCTCGGCGAGACGCTGGCGGTGGGGGCCCTGATCCTCGGCCTCACCCTGCTTGGCGGCAGCTTCTTCCGCGCCGCGCGCAACCCCTCGCATCTCGGGCGCAAGCAGATCTACATGACGCTCGCGACGGCGGGCAGCACCGCGATCCTGTGCATCGCCGCCTGGTACGCCGGGCGCGGCGTCGCGATCGGCCTCGGCGTCTCGCCCGAGACGGCAACCTTCCTGCCGCCGGTCGCTCTTGCCACCATCATCGTCGCCCTGGTGATCGATGCCCGCACCAGCCTGCTGGTCGGCGTGGCGCTTGCCGTGCTTGTCGCCTATCGGGTAGGGGGCGACCTCTGGGTCGTCGCGCATTACCTGATCGGCGTCCTCGCCGCCGGCATGACCGCGCGCCGCGGCCGGCGCCGCTCCGACATTCTCAAGGTTGGCCTGGTCATCGCGGGGGCGCAGCTCGTGCTCATCCCCATCATGGTGGTCCTGGACACCACTGTGCCCGCCAATGCCGCGTCCTATTTCGCCGGCGCCGCCATTGCCGGGATCGCCGGCGCCCTGCTGACCTCGGCCTTCACCACGGCCGGCCTGCCGTTGCTCGAATGGGTGTTCAACGAGACGACGGACATGCGTCTGCTCGAACTCGCCTCGGCCGACAATCCCCTCCTGAAGCAGCTCGCCCTGCGTTCGCCCGGCACATATTATCATTCCGTGATGATGGCCAACCTCGCCGAGACGGCGGCCGAGGCGATCGGCGCCAATGGACTGCAGGCGCGGGTGATGGCGCTCTATCACGACCTCGGCAAGATGGAACGGCCGAGTTACTTCGCCGAGAACCAGCGCGGTTCCAACGTCCACGACCGCCTGCCGCCGGAACTTTCCGCCCGCATCATTTTCGCCCATATCAAGGACGGCATCGACATCGCGCGGAAGCACCGCCTAGGCCGCCCCGTGCTCGACGCCGTGACCCAGCATCAGGGCACCACCCTGCTGCGCGTCTTCTACCAGCGCGCCCTCGAACGCGCGAAGGCGACGGGCGAGACGGTGAACGAGGAAGAATTCCGCTATCCGGGCCCGCGCCCCATGACCAAGGAATCCGGCATCCTGATGCTGGCCGACACGGTCGAGGCGGCGACGCGCGCCCTGAAGGACCCGAAACCCGCCGACGTCCGCGAGCGCGTGGCCAAGGTGATCAGCGAGAAGATCGCCGACCGCCAGCTCGACGATTGCGCCCTGACCATGAAGGACCTCGCCGCGATCGAGGCCGCCTTCGTCCGGGTGCTGACGCTTGGCGTCTATCACACCCGCATCGAATATCCCCCGCTGGTTACACCCCAGGCGGGTGCCCCCAAGAAGGAGCCGACACCGGAACGCCGCCATGACGACGCCAATACCGCAACGGGCGGGTCAGCCCCCCGCCCGGCGGAGCCGACGCCGATCGGCGCCGTCCAGCCCGCCCCCACCCCAGCCCCGACCTCGACAACCGCGGCCGCGCCCGCGGATCAGCTTCCGGGTGGAGCATCGGACCTGGGCCGAAGCGCTTCCTGACGCCCGTCCCCTGATGCGCCGTGCCGCGAGTGCGGCGCTGCGGGCGGGCCGGGACCGTTGCGCCGTCCTCGACGGCGCCGACGGCCCCGTCGAAATCGACATATGCCTCGCCGACGACGAGGCGGTGCGCCTTCTCAACCGCGACTGGCGCGGCAAGGACAAGCCGACCAACGTGCTGTCCTTCCCCGGGCTCGAAGGCGCCCTGGCGGCCAGCCTGCCGGCGGAGGCGCCGCGTCCCCTGGGCGACATCGTGCTCGCTTTCGAGACCTGCGCGCGCGAGGCGGCCGAACAGGGCAAGCCGTTCGCCCACCATGTCCAGCATCTTGTCGTGCACGGCGTTCTCCATCTCCTCGGCCTTGATCACGAGACCGAGGCCGAGGCCGAGGACATGGAAGCCCTGGAGACCCGGATCCTTTCCACCCTCGGCCTGCCCGATCCTTATGCCTCGGAGGTGACGCCATGAGTGATCACGGCAGCGCCCGCGCGCCCAGGGACATGCCCGGCTTCCTCTCCTGGCTGCGCAACCTCGCGCGTGGCAAGGGGGAACAGTCGCTGCGGGAGAGCCTCGAGGATATCATCGAGGAGCACGACGTCATCGGCCCCGGCGTCGACGACCACGGCGAACGCGAGATGATCCGCAACCTGCTCGAATTCGGCGAGATGACCGTCGACGATGTCATGGTCCCGCGCGCCGACATCTATGCCGTGCCGGAGACCATCGGCCTCGACAAGCTGATCGAGACTTTCCTCGAAAGCAGCCATTCGCGCCTCGTGGTCTATCGCGAGACGCTCGACGATGTCGCCGGCATGGTCCATGTCCGCGACGTGCTGCGCTTCTGGAACAACCACGATACCTTCTCGATGGCGGCGATCCTGCGCGACGTGCTGTTCGTGCCGCCCTCGCTCTCGCTCGGCGAGGTCCTCGCCCAGATCCC
>JAQVKV010000568.1 GCA_028694545.1 Zavarzinia sp.
CCGGAGATCCCAGATGACCATTGAGATCCAGTCCGTCAGCAAGTCTTTCGGCACCTTCCAGGCCCTGCGCGCCGTCGATCTGTCCGTGGCACCGGGCGAGTTTCTCGCCCTGCTCGGCCCGTCGGGCTCGGGCAAGACGACATTGCTGCGCATTCTCGCGGGTCTCGATTTCGCCGATACCGGACGGGTTCTGTTCGATGGTGTCGACGTTTCGGCCCGCTCAGTCCGGGAACGCCATGTCGGCTTCGTCTTCCAGCATTACGCCCTGTTCCGTCATATGACGGTGGCACGCAATGTTGCCTTCGGGCTGGACGTACGTCCGCGCGCCACGCGGCCCGGAAGGGCCGAGATCGCGGACCGGGTGGAGGCGTTGCTGCGCCTCGTCCAGCTCGATGGCCTCGGGCGGCGCTTTCCCGCGCAGCTCTCGGGCGGGCAGCGCCAGCGCGTGGCGCTGGCCCGGGCGCTGGCGATCGAACCGAAGCTGCTGCTGCTCGACGAACCCTTCGGCGCGCTCGACGCCAAGGTGCGCAAGGAATTGCGCCGCTGGCTGCGCAAGCTGCACGACGACATGGGGCTGACCACGGTCTTCGTCACCCACGACCAGGAAGAGGCTCTGGAAATGGCGGATCGCGTGGTCGTCATGAACCGGGGCGGCATCGAACAGGTGGACACGGCGCAGGCGATCTACGACAGGCCGGCCAGTCCCTTCGTCTTCGATTTTCTTGGCAATGCCAATCGCCTGCCCGCCACCGTGCGGGGTGGAACGGCCGATGTCGCCGGCCACAGGGTGGCGGCGCGGGGGCTGCCCGACGGCCCGGCGATCGCCTTCGTACGGCCCCATGAATTCGACGTCCTGCCCGCGGACACGGCCGAGGGGATCGAGGGCACGGTGGGCCATGTCTTCGCCAATGGCCCCCTGTTGCGGATGGAGGTGCGCCTGGCCGTCGGCGGCCCGCCGGTCGAGGTCGAGGCCCTGCGCCGGAATGGCGAGGCCAACTGGGGCGACGATGCGGCATGGCGCTGCGGGCGCGGCGCGAGGGTTGCGCTTTCGCCGCGAAACATCAGAATCTTTCCTGATCGCTGAGGGCGCGGGCGGCCGCGCCGGTACAGCATGCGTAGGGTGGCCGAACTTGATTCCGTATGTACCGTTTTCCAAGGGGCCCTATCGGCTGCAGATGGGGCTCGCCGGGCTCGACCTTAGCGACTGGATCCAGATCGACGGGCATTACGAAGCGGAACTTGACGAAAAATTCCGCCTGCTGACGACGAACCACGCGGCGGTCTTCGGCGCGCTTCCGGGCTCGGAGACCATGGGGGCCGAGGTGCTGGCCCTGCTTGTCGATCACCTGCCCCGGCATTTCCGCGAACGTTTCACGGTCGAGGGTGACGACGAGGTCATGGTGGAGCGGGAAAGCGGGCGCCGCCACGACCTGCGCGATCCGGCGCTCCACCCGCTGGACCGGGCGGCCCGCCTCGTCCAGGAGGATCTTTGCCTGATGGCGGCCCCGGCCGGCGACGAGGCCTATCGCCTCGTCGCCGCTTCCGTGTGTTTCCCCTCGCGCTGGAGGCTCGCGAGCAAGCTTGGTCAGCCGCTCGCCGGGATTCACGGGCCGGTGCCCTTCTACGGCGACAAGCTGGCGGCGCCGATGGACCGTTTCTTCGCCCTGCTGAAGGCCGACCGGCCGGTGTGGCGCACCAATTGGTCGCTGCATGACGATCCCGCCCTGTTCCAGCCCACGGCCCATGGCGACCGGCCGCTGGTGCCGCCGCTCGACGCGGGCGACGCGGGCGGGCGCATGTTCTTGCGCTCGGAACGTCAGACCCTGCGCCGCCTGCCGGTGACCGGGGCCATTCTGTTCACGATCCGGACCTATCAGTGTCCGCTGTCGGATGTCGCGGCCGAGCCGGAAAATGCCGCGCTGCTGGCCGACGCCCTCGCGGGGATGCCGCCGGAAATCCTGTCCTACAAGGGCCTGACCGGGCATCGGGACACGATCGTCGCCTATCTGCGCGCCCGGGCGGCCGTCTGAACCTGTTGTCGTCTGGCCACAGGGCGATCCGTAGCGCGGCTTCACTGCCACATTTGTGATCACCGTTACTTGCAATGTTCGTGTGGTGTTCCAGAATGTGGCCGCGCCGGTCCTGGCGTTGCCGATTGGATATGCCTGACATGCGAACCGCCGGAATCTTCAACGCTGCCATCGCCGGGCTCGGCCTTGCCTTGACCGCGACCGCAGGAAGTGGGGCGCTCCGGGCTGAAGAATCGTCGATCGACGCCACCGGCCCGCTCGTCATCGAGGCGCCGGCCCCGGAAATTCCGCCTCCCGCCGCGCCGACGGTTGCCGCCCCGACGGTCGCAACCGCGCTGCCGGCGCCGGTTCCGGCCCTGCCGGCGGCGGCCGATACGGGTGAATCGGACGAGCCCCTGACCACCGGCATCGACGAGGAAGCGCCGCCGGCGCCCGCCACCATCGCGCCGGCGCCGACACCCGCCGTGGCCGAGCCGGCCGAAACGGCGGCCACCGTGGACCTTGCGACGGCGCTCGGCTTCGACCCGAACCATGCCGCGCTGCAGGGCATCGACAGCCCGGCGGTCGAACGTTTCTACACCATGACCGGGCGTCATCCGCTGTGGACCGCCGACGGCGCCCTGGCGGCAACGGCGCCCGCCGTCCTCGCCCTGATCGGTGATGCCGGGGCCGAGGGGCTGGACCCCGCGCGCTATCCGCTCGGCCTGATCGCCGCCCTGCGCGGCGAGGGGGCGGCCGGCGCCTATGAAGTGCTGCTCAGCGACACGCTGATCCGCTATGTCGCCGATCGCAACGG
>JAQVKV010000569.1 GCA_028694545.1 Zavarzinia sp.
CGAGGAGGCGGAGAAGGCAAGCCGGAAGGTCGTGGTCACGCTGGAGAACACGGCCACGAAGCCGAGCGCGAAAGCGATGCCGAGCACGCCGCCGACGAGGCAGACCATCACCGCCTCGATCATGAACTGGCGCATGATGTCGCCCTGGCGCGCGCCTACCGCCATGCGGATGCCGATCTCGCGCGTCCGTTCGGTCACCGAGACCAGCATGATGTTCATGACGCCGATGCCGCCGACGACGAGCGCGATCACGGCGATCATGGAAATCAGCAGGGTCATGGTCTCGGTCGTCTTCTGGATCGTCTCGCGGATCGTGTCCGTGTTGACGACGAAGAAGTCCCGGGTGCCGTGGCGCCGCGTCAGCAGGCGGATGATGCCCTGCTCGGCCGCGTCGCTGGATACCGAATCGTCGACGCGGACGGTGATGCTCTGCAGGAACGACTGGCCGAGGATCCGGTGCATCGCCGACGTATAGGGGATGAAGATCTTCAGCGTGTCGGAATTGCCGAAATTGCTCTGGATCGGGTCGAGGATGCCGACGATGCGGCACGGCACGTTGCCGAGCAGGATCACCTCGCCGATGCCGCCGCCGTCGGGGAAGAGCTGGCGGCGGGTATTGTCGTCGATCACCGCGACCTGGGCCATGGTGGTGACGTCGTCCCGGTCGAGGCCTTGGCCGGCGGCGAGCGTATAGCCCTTCACGCGGAAATATTGCTCGCCCACGCCGTTGATCGAGGCCGAGAGCGCCTGTTCGCGCCAGCGCAGCACCATGCTCGACGTTACCTGTGGTGTTGCACTGTCGACGAAGGACTGCAGGCCGAGAACCTCGGCGTCACTGGCGACCAGGGTTTCGATCTTCGCCGAATCCCGGTCGCCGAAACCCTTGCCGGGGAAGACCTCGACCGTGTTGGTCCCGATCGAGGAAATATCCTCGAGGATGCGCTGTTTCGAGCCCTCGCCCAGCGCCACGACCGAAACCACCGAGGCGATGCCGATGACGATGCCGAGCATAGTGAGAAAGGTGCGCAGCTTGTGCGAGACCATGGCGCGCAGCGCCATGCGGAAGGCTTCGGCGAAACGGTCGAAGCCCGCCATCATGCCGCGGTCCGGGCGCAACTCGGGCGGGGGTGTGCGGGAAGAGCCGGGGGGAGACTCTTCCCGCACGATGTCGGCAGCCGGGGCAAGGGGGGACCGCCGCCTGTCGCCGACAATCTGTCCGTCGCTGATCTCGATCAGGCGGTCCGCCGTCTCGGCGACCGCCGTGTCATGGGTGACGATGATGATCGTGTGGCCCTGGGCGTGGAGTTCGCGCAGGAGCTTCAGCAATTCCTGCCCGCTGTTGCGGTCCAGCGCGCCGGTGGGTTCGTCCGCCAGGATCACCTGGCCGCCGTTCATCAGCGCGCGGGCGACGGAAACGCGCTGCTGCTGGCCGCCGGAAAGCTGGCCGGGCCGGTGGGTCAGGCGCTCGTCGAGACCGAGCCGTTCGAGCAGGGCGGTCGCCCGCGCGTGCCTTGCGCCGCGCCCGACGCCCATATAGACCGCCGGCACTTCCACATTGGCGGCGGCGCCGAGATCCGCCAGCAGGTGATAGCGCTGGAAGATGAAGCCGAAATTCTCGCGCCGCAATCGGGCGAGGTCGTCGGCGTCGAGATTGCCGACATCCTGCCCGTCGATGCGGTAGCTGCCCGCCGTCGGCCGGTCCAGGCAGCCGAGGATGTTCATCAGCGTCGACTTGCCGGAGCCCGAGGCGCCGATGATGGCGACCATCTCGCCGCGCTCGATCGTCAGGTCGACGTCGCGCAGGACGGTGATCTCCTGCTCGCCCGCCGGGAAGCTGCGCCGCAGGCCCCGGATCTCGATGAAGGGCGTGGCCATGATTACAGGCCCATGCGCGGCATGCGGATGGTCATGGACGTGCCGGCCGCCGCGTCGCCGATGACGATGACCTCGCCGGCGGCAAGGCCTTCCGTCACCTCGACGTCGGTCGAATCCTCGACCCCGGTGGTGATCCGGCGGGCGCTGACCGTGCCGTCGGCGCCGAGTACGTTGACCATATAGGTGCCATCCGCCTCGGGCGTGCCGAGGGCGGTAACCGGGATCGTCACCGCGCCCTTCGCGGCGCCGAGCACGATCGAGACCTGGGCCGTCATGTCGATGCGCAGGCGCCCGTCCGGGTTGGGCACGTCGAAGACGCCGTTGTAATAGATCGCGGTCGACGAACTGCTGGACGAGGAAGAGGAGGTCGTGGTGCTGCTGTCCGAATTGATCGAATCCGGGGCCGGTTCGACCATGCGCAGCGTGGCTTCGTAGCGCGTCCTCGAATCGCCGAGGATGGTGAAATAGACCGGCAGGCCCGGCTTCACCCGGATCACATCCGCTTCCGAGATTTCCGCCTTCACCGTCATCATGTCCAGGCGGGCGATCTTCACGATGGTCGGCGTGCTCTGGTTCGAGTTCACCGTCTGGCCTTCCTCGACCACGACGCCGACCACGGTGCCGTCGATGGGGGCCGTGATCCTGGTATAGCCAAGGTCGAGTTCGGCGGTGGAAACGCTGATCTGCGCCTGGGCGATCTGGGCGTCGAGGGCGGCGATCTCGGCCCTGGTGGTGGCCAGCGTCGCTTCCGCGGCCTCGTAGTCCTCGCGCGAGGCGGCGTTGAGGCCCAGCATCTTCTTCTGCCGGGCGAAGGCGAGTTCGGCCTGTTTCAGCGCCGCTTCCTTGGCCGCGCGCTGGGCCTGCACGTTGGCGAGCTGGGCTTGCGCGTCCTTCAGGTTGTTTTCCTGGGTCTTCGAATCGATCTCGGCGACGAGGTCGCCCTGTTT
>JAQVKV010000570.1 GCA_028694545.1 Zavarzinia sp.
GGTCCCCCGGGGCCTTATCCTTCAGCGAACCGCCGAACGTGCCGATTGCCGTGCGCACGCCGGATACGACGAAGACTTCGTTCACCACCATCTCTCCTCTTATTGGGTGCCGGGACTATACACAGGCCCCCTGCCCCGCCAACCGTCCAAACGAGTGGGGTCGGTCATGAAAACGCCCCGCCGGACAGGGTCGGGCGGGGCGTTACACGGGTCTGGAGCCGACGATCAGTCGTCGTTGTCGGCCTCTTCCTCGAATATGTCGTCTTCATATTCGAGTTCGGCGATCAGCAGGACCGCGGAATCGCCCTGGTCGTCCTCGATCACGTCGATCGCGCCGATCTCGTAAACGTCGACTTCGTCCTCGTCGAACGGCATGGCGAGCCGCAGCTCGGTATCACCGTCGATCTTCGACAGTTCGGCAATCAATTCGGAAACCTTCATGGCCCTAACCCCTTCATCGGCAGGTAACCTCGATTCTTGCGCAGACCATAGCCGAGCCGTGTTGCAAGTCGAGGAATATCTGCCGGCCGTCACCGCATTCGACCATCGACCCGGCGAGGCGTTCCCGGAGTCCGGCCGGCGAGGTCCTTCCATGATGCGGGAATGAAGCCGGGGGGGCCTCGCCCCCCGGGAATCAGGCGGCGATCGCCTTCACGATGGCGTCAAGGGCGCTGTCCGCCTTGTCACCGTCGGGGCCGCCAGCCTGGGCCATGTCGGGCCTGCCGCCGCCGCCCTTGCCGCCAACCTCGGCAACGCCGAGACGGATGAGATCGACCGCGCTGAATTTCGCCGTCAAATCCTCGGTCACACCGACGACCAGGGCCGCCTTGCCGTCGTTCACGGCGACGAAGGCGACAATGCCGCTACCCAGTTGCTGCTTGGTCTCGTCGACGAGGCCGCGCAGGTCCTTGGGGTTCACGCCGTCCAGCTTCTTCGCGATGACCTTGACGCCGCCGACCTCGACCGGGGCCATGGCATTGCCCGAGCCGCCGCCGGTGGCGAGCTTCTTCTTCGCTTCCGCCAGCTCGCGCTCCAGGCGCTTGCGTTCGTCGAGCAGGCTGGCGACCCGGTCCGGCAGTTCGGCGGGCGAGGCCTTCAGCGCCGCCGCCGCCTTCTTCAGCAGGACTTCCTCGTCATGCATGTACTGCAGCGCGGCCGCGCCCGTCAGCGCCTCGATCCGGCGCACGCCGGCCGAGACGGCGGATTCGGACACGATCTTGAACACGGCGATGTCGCCCGTGCGCGAGACATGGGTGCCGCCACAAAGCTCGATCGAGAAGGTACCGTCCTTCTCGTTGCCGCCCATGGAGACGACACGGACCTCGTCACCATATTTCTCGCCGAAGAGGGCGAGCGCGCCGTGCTTGATCGCCTCGTCCGGTGTCATCAGGCGGGTAACGGCGGCGCCATTGCCACGAATTTCCGCGTTCACCTCGGCCTCGACCGCCACGATCTCCTCGTCCGACAGCGCCTTCGGGTGCGAGATGTCGAAGCGCAGCTTGTCCTCGGCGACGAGGGAGCCCTTCTGGGTCACATGGGGACCGAGCACGTCGCGCAGCGCGCGGTGCAGCAGGTGGGTGGCGGAGTGGTTGGCGCGCAGACGGTTACGCCGGCCCTCGTCCACTGTGAGATGCAGCGAATCGCCCAGTGTCACCGCGCCGCCCTCGACCGTGCCGAGGTGGATGTGCAGGCCGAGCTTCTTCTGCGTATCGGTCACCGCGATCGAGTAGCCGGGCCCCCGGATCACGCCGGTATCGCCCATCTGGCCACCGGATTCGCCGTAGAACGGGGTCTGGTTGGTGACCAGCGCGACCTTGGTGCCGGGTGCCGCCGTCTCGACCCGCGCGCCGTCGACGACGAGGCCCACCAGTTTCGCTTCCGCCTCTTCGGTCTCGTAGCCGAGGAACTCGGTGGCGCCCACCTCTTCCTTCAGCTCGTACCAAACGAGATCGGTCGCCGCCTCGCCCGAACCGGCCCAGGCCTTGCGGGCCTCCGCCTTCTGGTGCGCCATCGCGACGTTGAAACCGTCGACGTCCACCGCGATGTTCTTCGCGCGCAGCGCATCCTGCGTCAGGTCCAGCGGGAAGCCATAGGTATCGTAGAGCTTGAAGGCGACGTCGCCCGGCAGGGCCTGGCCGTTGCCCAGCTTCTCGACCTCGTCGTCGAGCAGCTTGAGGCCGCGCTCCAGGGTCTGCTTGAAGCGGGTCTCTTCCAGCTTCAGGGTCTCGGTGATCAGGGCTTCGGCGCGGATCAGTTCCGGATAGGCGACACCCATCTGCTTGATGAGGGCCGGCACCAGGCGGAACATCAGCGGATCCCTGGCGCCCAGCAGCTGGGCGTGGCGCATGGCCCGGCGCATGATCCGGCGCAGCACGTTGCCCCGCCCCTCGTTCGAGGGCATGACGCCATCGGCGATCAGGAAGGACGAGGCGCGCAGATGGTCGGCGATCACCCGGTGGCTGGCCGCCATGGACCCGTCCGGATCGGTCGAGGTGGCATGGGCCGAGGCTTCGATCAGGGCGCGGAACAGGTCCGTGTCATAATTGTTGTGCACGCCCTGCAGCACGGCGGAGACGCGCTCCAGCCCCATGCCGGTGTCGATCGACGGCTTCGGCAGCGCCACGCGGGTCCCGTCCGCCGACTGCTCGAACTGCATGAAGACGAGATTCCAGATCTCGATGAAACGGTCGCCATCCTCTTCCGCGCTGCCCGGGGGGCCGCCCCAGATGTGCGGGCCATGGTCGTAGAAGATTTCGGAACACGGACCGCAGGGCCCGGTATCGCCCATGGCCCAGAAATTGTCCGAGGTGGCGATGCGGA
>JAQVKV010000571.1 GCA_028694545.1 Zavarzinia sp.
CGCGTTGGCCTTGTAGGCGATGACCATCGGCGTCTCGGTCAGCGCGAGTTCGAGGGCGACGGTACCCGACGCCGCGAGCGCCACCCGTGCCGCAGCCATGGCCGGCAGCTTGTCCGCCGCATCCTCGAGAACGATGGGCGCGACCGGCCAGTCCGCCACGGCCACCTTCACCGCCGCCGCGACATTGGGCACGGTCGGCACCAGCACGGCCAGATCTGGCAGGGCCTCGCGCAGGGCCGCCAGGGTCTCGCCAAAGACCGGTACCAGATTGCGCACTTCGCTCGACCGGCTGCCGGGCAGCACGAGAAGGACGGGGCGTTCCGGCGCGATGCCGAGGCGGGCGAGCAGCGCCTGCCCCGCCACCTTCATGGAGCCGATGTCCTCCACCCCCTCGACCACGGAATGGCCGACGAAACTGGTGGGAAGGCCGTATTTCTCGAAATAGGGCGGCTCGAAGGGAAAGAGGGCGAGAAGATGGGAAAGGAAGCCCGCCACCATCTTCGCCCGGCGCGGCCGCCAGGCCCAGACCGTGGGCGCCACGTAATGGACATGGGGAATGCCCTGCCCCCGGATCTTCTTGCCGACGCGGAAGGCGAAGGCCGGCGCATCCACCGTCACCACGACATCGGGCCGCAACGACAGGATGCCCGCCGCCGTCTCGCGCACGCGACGCAGGACATGGCGCGCCTTTGGCAGCACTTCCATGACGCCGAGAAGGGTGAGTTCGCTCATGGGAAAGGCGCTGTCGAGACCTTCCGCCGCCATCAGGCTGCCGCCGATCCCGGAGAAGCGCACGGCGCCACCGGTCTCGCGCTTCAGCGCCGCCATCAGCCGCGCGCCGAGCGCGTCGCCCGATGGCTCGCCGGCGACGATATAGACGTGTAGCGGCGCCGGGACCGGCAAGCCGCCCGCCGAAATCGCACCATCCACGCTCATCGCTTCACTCCGACGACGAAAAGGCCAAGGGCATCCGCCCGCGCGGCAACCGCGTTGCTGTCCATCACCAGGGTTTCGCCTGCCGCCGCGGCGATCCCCGCGAGACCGGCCGCCGCCGCCCCCTCGACGGTGGCGACACCGATCACCGGCAAGTCCACGCGCCGCTCCTGTTGCGGCTTCGGCAGCTTGAGGAGAAGGCCGGCACGGCGGTCCCAGCCCGCCCGCAATGCGGCGACGCGCGCCAGCATGCGGTCCGTGCCCTCCACCGCCTCGACCGCCAGCACATTGCCGTCGACGACCACGGCCCCCTGCCCCACATCGACCCGACCGAGTGCTTCGACCACCTCGATCGCACGCTCGAGATCCGCCCGGCAATTCTCGGGCAGATCGGTGCCGCCAAGCGGCCCTTCGGCAAGAACATGGGCTTCATCGAGGATGCGGTCCGCGCCGGTGACGGCGAAGCCCTCTTCCTCGAAAAGCTGGACCAACGCGCGCAGCAGATGATCATCGCCCTTGCGCGCGGCGGTCAGCACCCGGGGCAACACCCGAATGCCTTTCCAGTCCAGACGCAGGCGCCCGAAATCCGGCCGTGCCACATTGCCCGCCATGACGACCTCGCCGCAATCGGCGGCGCGCAGAAAGCCCAGAATGCGCCCGACTTCGCCGATCGAGGCCCAATCGTCGGCAATGCCCTCGGCGGGCCTCGGTTCGGCCGAGCCGGTCAGCCCGACGACATGGCAGGGCCGGCCCTGACGGCGACAGGCCTCGACCAGACGGACCGGCAGATCGCCGCCACCGGCGACGATGCCGAGTTTCCGCGGCGCGGCTTGCGCGTTGTCAGGCGCCGCCACGGTCGGCGCGCGGCAGCACGAAGGAGCGCGCCGAATCCGCCTGCATGAAGGCGACCACGTCCATGACGACGTCCGATCCAGCGAATTCCTCGGTCACATCCGCCAGACGTTCGGCCAGTGTGCCCTCGTCCGCGAAGAGCAGACGATAAGCCCGACGCAACGCATGGATCTGGTCACGGCTGAAGCCGCGCCGCTTGAGGCCGATGATGTTGAGCCCGGCGAGGAAGGCGCGGTTGCCCATGACCGAGCCATAGGGGATCACGTCCTGCTCCACCCCCGACATGCCGCCGATCATGGCATGCGCGCCGATGCGGACATTCTGATGGATGGCCGAGAGCCCGCCGATATAGACGAAATCGCCCAGCGTGACGTGGCCGCCCAGCGTGCCATTGTTCGCCATCACCACATTGTTGCCGACGTGGCAATCGTGCCCGACGTGGGTCGCCACCATCAGCAGACAATTGTTGCCGACCGAGGTGAGCCCACCGCCACCGACCGTGCCCGGATGGATGGTCGCATGCTCGCGGATCTGGCAATTCTCCCCGACGACAATGCGGGTGTCGCTACCGATCGGCTTCAAGGTCTGGGGCGGCGCGCCGATCACGGCGAAGGGGTGAACTTCGGTGCCCGTGCCGATCCGCGTCAGGCCGGAAATCACCACATGGCTTTTCAGCCGCACGCCGTCGCCCAGTTCCACCTGGGGGCCGACGATGCAGAAGGGGCCGATATCGACCCCCGTACCCAGTTTCGCGGCCGGATCGACCACGGCACTTGGATGGATATTGGACAAGATCGTCTCCTCAGCGATCGAGGATCATGGCGGTCACGGTTGCTTCCGCCGCCAGTGCCCCCTCGACCTTCGCCACGCAATGGAACTTCCAGACATTCGCGCGGCCGCGTTCCTTCTTCACGTGGATACGCATCTGATCGCCTGGAATGACCGGCTTGCGGAATCGGCAATCTTCGATCGACATGAAATAGACCAGACGGCCTTCCGCCTCGTTACCCAGCATCTTGATGACGACGACGCC
>JAQVKV010000572.1 GCA_028694545.1 Zavarzinia sp.
TGGGCCTGATGCGTTCGGCCGAGGCAATCCGCCTCGACGAACTCTCGGCCGAATTGCGCGTGACCTATGGCGAGGGCGCCACCCTGCTGCGCAAGGATCAGGAAACCGCGATCCACGGGGCGAGCGAACTGCTCGACGCCGTGCTCGGCATCGGGCGCAAGGGCCTGTCGATCCAGCGCTACAAGGGTCTTGGCGAAATGAACCCGGATCAGCTCTGGGAAACGACGCTGGATCCGGAAGCGCGCACGCTGCTTCAGGTCAAGGTCGCCCATGGCGATACGGCGGACGAAATCTTCGCCAAGCTGATGGGTGACGTGGTGGAACCCCGCCGCGACTTCATCCAGGAAAACGCCCTGGCCGTCGCCAATCTGGACGTCTGAGACCGGGGCCGTGGCGTACCGGCTGGCTGGCGGTTGCCATTGCGGCAACATACGGGCGGATGTCGTCCTGTCCCGTCCGCCGTCGGACTTCGTGCCGCGGGCCTGCGACTGCGATTTCTGCTGCAAGCATGGCGCGGCCTATGTCTCGGATCCCGAGGGCGAGCTGACCCTCCGGCTGCGGGAACCCGGAGCGGTGCGGCGCTACGCCCAGGGCAGCGGTACGGCCGACATGCTGCTGTGCGGGCGGTGCGGGGTGATGGTCGCCGGCCTCCTTTGCGAGGGCGGACGCAATTTCGCCGCCATCAACGTCAGAATCATCGACGGCGAATCCCCCTTCGGCGCGAGCCGGTCCGCCTCGCCCAAGCTGCTGCCCGTCGAAGACAAGGTCGACCGCTGGAAACGCCTGTGGTTCGCCGACGTCCGGATCGTCGAGGACGGTGCCTGAGCGATCGTGCCCCAAGCGGGACGAAAGCGGATTCACGACTCGGGTTTTCGCCACTATGGTGGCGCCATGGCGAATGAGAACCAAAACGGAACACGAAAGCCCCGCCGGGTACAGACCACGGCGCATACGCAGGCGCGCGCCAAGGCGCCGCGCGTGGACCGGCTGGACCGGCGCGCCACGCCCCCGGGCGGGGGCAAGGGTGGCGGCAAAGGAGGGGGGCGGGGCGGCGGCCGGAAGGCGTCGTCGCCGGCGCGGCGGCGCGGCATCCTCTACTGGCTGGCGGTCGTCGGGGTCTGGTCGTTTCTCGTGGTCGCCGTGGTCGTCGGCTTCTTCGCCTGGGACCTGCCGTCCATCTCGCGCCTGAACGAGGTGGACCGGCGCCCGGCGGTGAAGCTGGTGGCGGTCGACGGCACCACATTCGCCACCGTGGGCGATCTTTATGGCGACGCCCTGGCCCTTGGCCAATATCCGGACGTGCTGGTCCATGCCGTGCTGGCGATCGAGGACCGGCGCTTCTTCGAGCACGGCGGCTTCGATCCGATCGGCATCCTGCGCGCGATCTATCACAATCTCGTGACCGGCAGCGTCACCCAGGGCGGCTCCACCATCAGCCAGCAGACGGTGAAGACCGTCTTCCTCACCCCCGAGCGCACGGTCCGCCGCAAGGTCCAGGAAGCGATCCTGACCGTTCAGCTCGAAAACCGGCTGACCAAGGAACAGATCCTGGCGCTCTATCTCAACCGGGTCTATCTCGGCTCCGGCGCCTATGGCATGGACGGGGCGGCGCGGCGCTATTTCGGCCATTCGGCGCGGCAGATGAGCCTTGGCGAGGCTGCCATGCTGGCCGGTCTCATGAAGGCGCCGTCGCGCTATTCCCCGATCGCCGATTACGAGGCGGCGAAGACGCGCGCGGCCGTCGTGCTCGACGCCATGGTTGATGCCGGTTACATCGATGCCGGTCAGGCGGCGGCGGCCAAGGCGCAGCCGGCCCGCCTCGCCACCCGGCCGGTTTCGGACGATGCGCGTTACTTCGTCGACTGGGTGGTGGAACAGGTGGCGAATTTCGCCGGGCCCGAGGTCGGCGACATCACGGTGCGGACCACGCTGGACCTTCGCCTGCAGCGCGCGGCCGAAGCGGCGCTGGATGCCGGCCTCGACGGCGAGGGGCTGCAGGCCGACGCCGGCCAGGGCGCCCTGGTCGCGCTGGCGCCGGATGGCGCCGTGCGGGCGCTGGTGGGCGGGCGGAATTATACCGCCTCGCCCTTCAACCGGGCGGTGCGGGCGCTACGCCAGCCGGGGTCGGCGTTCAAGCTCTTCGTCTATCTGGCGGCGCTGGAGGCCGGGATCGGGCCTAACGACCGGGTGGTGGACCAGCCGGTGGACATCGCCGGTTACCGCCCCGGCAATTTTGGCGGGCGTTATGCCGGCGAGATGAGCGTGATGGCGGCCTTCGCCCGTTCGATCAATACGGTCGCTGTGCAATTGCTGGCGCGGGTGGGCGCGCGCAAGGTGGTGGCCATGGCGCAGCGACTCGGCATCACCAGCCCGATTCCCGCCAATGCTTCCATCGCGCTCGGCAGTGCCGAGGTGACGCCGCTCGAACTGACGGCGGCTTATGCGGTGCTCGCCAACGGCGGCCGCGCGGTCGAAGCCTATGGTATCTCCCGGGTGACCAGTGCCGATGGCGGCGTGATCTTCAGCCGTGAGAGGGCTACGGGCGAAAAGGTCCTGAACGAGCGGGTGGTCGGCCAGATGAACCGCATGCTTTCGGCGGTGATCGACGCGGGCACCGGCCATGCGGCGGCGCTGGGCCGGCCGGCGGGTGGCAAGACCGGGACCAGCCAGGATTATCGCAACGCCTGGTTCGTCGTCCTGACCGGCAATCTGGTCGCCGGCATCTGGGTCGGCAACGACGACAATACGCCGATGATCCGGGTGACCGGCGGCGGATTGCCGGCGCGGATCTGGCAGCGCTTCATGACCGCCGCCCTG
>JAQVKV010000573.1:0-1351 GCA_028694545.1 Zavarzinia sp.
CCCGGGCACGGAAGTGATCGCGGGCGAGGGCAAGATCCTGACCGCCGGCGGCATCGACTGCCACATCCACTTCATCTGTCCCCAGCAGGTAGAGGAGGCGATCTCGTCCGGCGTCACCACGCTGATCGGCGGCGGCACGGGCCCCGCGACCGGCACCAATGCGACCACCTGCACGCCCGGCCCCTGGCATCTCGCGCGCATGCTGCAGGCGGCCGAGGGCCTGCCGGTGAACCTGCTCTTCGCGGGGAAGGGCAATGCTTCCAACCCCGCCGCCCTGATCGAGCAGATCGAGGCGGGCGCAGGGGCGCTGAAACTGCACGAGGACTGGGGCACCACGCCCGCCGCCATCGACTGCTGCCTGTCGGTCGCCGATGATTACGACGTGCAGGTGATGATCCACACCGACACGCTGAACGAATCCGGCTTTGTCGAGGATACGGTAGGCGCCTTCAAGGGCCGCACCATTCACGCCTTCCACACGGAAGGGGCGGGCGGTGGCCATGCCCCGGACATCATGAAGGTCGCGGGCCTGCCCCACGTCATCCCGTCGTCGACCAATCCGACACGGCCCTTCACGGTGAATACGCTGGACGAGCATCTCGACATGCTCATGGTCTGCCATCACCTGGATTCGAGCATTCCGGAAGATGTGGCCTTCGCCGAAAGCCGCATCCGGCGCGAGACGATCGCGGCGGAAGACATCCTCCACGACCTCGGCGCGCTCTCGATCATCTCGTCCGACAGCCAGGCCATGGGGCGGCTGGGCGAAGTGATCCTGCGCACCTGGCAGACGGCCCACAAGATGAAGGGCCAGCGCGGCGCGCTGCCGGGCGATGGTCCCGGCAACGACAATTTTCGGGCGAAGCGCTATGTCGCCAAATATACGATCAACCCGGCGATCGCCCAGGGCATCAGCGCCCATGTCGGCTCCATCACGGTCGGCAAGCTGGCCGATCTCGCCCTTTGGTCGCCCGCCTTCTTCGGCGTGAAGCCCGACATGGTGCTGAAGGCCGGCACCATCACCCAGGCCCTGATGGGCGATCCCAATGCGTCCATCCCGACGCCGCAGCCCGTGCACTACCGCCCCATGTTCGGCGCCTTCGGCCGGGCCATGGATGCGTCCTGCCTGACCTTCGTCTCCAAGGCGGCCATCGCCAACGGCCTCGGCGACAAGCTCGGCCTGCGCCGGCAACTGGCGGCGGTGGACAATACGCGCATGAAGGCGGCCAAGGCGGCCATGGTGCTGAACGACGCCTGCCCGAAGATCGAGATCGATCCGGAAACCTACGAAGTCCGGGCCGACGGCGAATTGCTGACCTGCGAACCGGCGAAGGTGCTGCCGATGGCGCAG
>JAQVKV010000573.1:1451-2816 GCA_028694545.1 Zavarzinia sp.
GAATGCACATGACGCCGTGGGCCGGCGGTCGTAAGAACAGGGAAAGAGTATTTTTCGAGGATCGAGGATCATGAAGCGCGCTTCCGCCGTCCTGCCCAAGGGTTCCTTCGCCGATGACGCCGTCGTCGGCGAGGTGGTGCTGGATTCCGAGGCCCGGCTGCGCCGCCGCGCCGTACTCTCGGCCGGGCGCCAGCAATTCTTGCTGGATTTGCCGGAACTCGTGCCGCTGAACGACGGCGACGGGCTGTCGCTGGACGGCGGCGGGGTGATCCGCGTGCTGGCGGCGCCGGAGCGCCTGGTCGAGGTCACGGCCAAGAGCCCGGCGGAACTGGTGCGCATCGCCTGGCATCTCGGCAACCGCCATCTGCCGACCCAGCTCATGGACGATGCCCTTCGCATTCGGCCGGACCATGTGATCGAGGACATGCTGACCGGCCTCGGCGCCACGGTGACCAAGATCGACGCCGCCTTCGATCCCGAAGGCGGGGCCTATGCCGGCGGCCATGAGCACGGTCATCACGAGCATGGCCACGATCATGACCACGGCCACGGCCACGGCGCCTGCTGTGGCCATGATCACGCGCATGGACATGACCACGACCACGACCATGGTCATGTCCACGGCCCCGGCTGCGGGCATGACCACTGAGGGTTCGCTCTATCGTCTGATGGCGTGGCTGTCGCCGTCCTATCCGGTCGGCGCCTTCAGCCATTCCCATGGTCTCGAATGGGCGGTGGAGACGGGCTGGGTCCGCGACCGTGTCGCCCTGATCGACTGGCTCGGCCAATTGCTCGAAGCGGGCAGCGGCTGGAACGACGCGGTGATCCTCGCCCATGCCCATGCGGCCGGCGGCGATGCCCCGCGTCTGGCCGGGCTGAACGATCTGGCGCGCGCCAATGCCCCGGCGAAGGAACGCCGCATCGAGACCATGGCCCAGGGCACGGCCTTCCGCCTGATCTCGGAGTCCAGCTGGCCGGCGCCGGGGCTGGAGGTCCTGCCCGCCGACGTCGCCTATCCGGTCGCGGTCGGGGTGACGGCGGCGGCCCACGACATTCCCCTCGCCCCCACGCTGACCGCCTATCTGCACGGTTTCGTCGCCAATCTGGTCTCGGCGGCGCAGCGCCTCGTGCCCCTTGGCCAGACCGACGGGCAGAAGGCGATCGCCGCCCTGATGCCGGTGGTGGAAGCGGTGGTGGCGCGCGTCACGGCGCTGGAGCTTGCGGGCGATGCCTTCGAGCATCTGGGCGGCGTCACGCTGGTCTCGGACATCGCCGCCATGCGCCACGAGACGCACTACACACGCCTGTTCCGGACCTGAGGGGTTACCCCCTCACCCCATCCCTCGCCCCCAGGGGGCGAGGGGC
>JAQVKV010000018.1 GCA_028694545.1 Zavarzinia sp.
TGGCATTTCGGCGCCAACTGCCTTGGCCATTTCGCCCTCACCCTCGGCTTGCTGCCGCTGATGGCGGGACGGCCCGAGGCCCGGGTGGTGACGGTGACCAGCGCCATGTACCGGCGTGGCCGCATCGATTTCGATGATCTCGACTGGCGCGGGCGCCCGTACAACAAGTGGCAGGCCTATGCCGATTCGAAGCTCGGCAATCTCCTTCTGGCCGAGGAGTTGCAGCGCCGGCTCGATGCCGCCGGCGTCGGGGTGAAAAGCCTGCTGGCCCACCCCGGCTATGCCGCGACCAATTCCGCCTGGGGTGGCCGCTCCATCAAGCCGACCTTGATGGAAACCGCCATGCTGGCACTGGGCAATGCCCTGATGGCGCAGTCACCGGCCATGGGTGCCGCGCCGAGCCTGCTCGCCGCGACGGATCCGCAAGCCGTGGGCGGCGATCTCTATGGCCCGTCGCGCCTCGGCGGCATGCGCGGGCCGCCGGCGAAGGCGGACAAGAAGATCGCGCCCGATCCGGAAACGGCGGCACGCCTGTGGGATGTCGCCTCGGCGCGCACGGCGACGCGCTGGGGCTTTTCCGAAGCAGCCTGATCGTGCTCAAGTCGGGGCTTCGCCAAGGAAGCTCCGATGACCGATCCGATTCCGGCCGTAACGATTGCCGACATTCGCGCCGCCGCCAACGCCCTTGCCGGGCAGATCGTGCCGACGCCTTTCGCCGAAGCCCGGACCCTTAGCCAGATCGCCGGGGCCCGCCTGTTCCTCAAGTTCGAGAACCTGCAGTTCACGGCGTCCTTCAAGGATCGGGGCGCCTGCAACAAGCTGCAGAGCCTGACCGCCGAGGAGCGGGCGGCCGGGGTCATCGCCATGTCGGCGGGCAATCATGCGCAAGGCGTCGCCTATCACGCCGCCCGCCTCGGCATTCCGGCGACCATCGTCATGCCGAAGACGACCCCCTTCGTCAAAGTGCGCCAGACCCGGGACCATGGCGCAAGGGTCGTGCTGGAGGGCGCCGTGCTGGCCGACGCCTTCGCCGCCGGGCTGCGCATCGCCGAGGACGAGGGCCTGACCCTGGTGCATCCCTTCGACGATCCGGCCGTGATCGCGGGGCAAGGCACCATCGCCCTCGAGATGCTGGCGGCGGTGCCCGATCTCGATTGCATCGTGGTGCCGATCGGCGGTGGCGGGTTGATCGCCGGCATCGCAACCGCCGCCAAGGCCCTGAAACCCGAAATCGAGATCATCGGTGTGGAGGCCGCGCTCTATCCTTCCATGTACAACGCCCTGCGTGGCACCGAGCAAGCCTGCGGCGGCATGACCATCGCGGAAGGGATTGCCGTGAAGACGGCGGGGCGCATCACCGCCGAGATCGCGCGCCGGCTGGTCGACGATATCCTGCTCGTGCCCGAAGCCGCGCTGGAGCAGGCGATCGGCCTTCTGCTCGCCATCGAGAAGACGGTGGCCGAAGGAGCGGGCGCCGCGGCACTCGCCGCCGTCATGGCCAATCCGGAACGGTTCCGGGGCCGGAAAATCGGCCTGCTGCTGTCGGGCGGCAATATCGACCTGCGCGTGCTGGGCGAAGTGATCCGCCGCAATCTGGTCCGCGAGGGGCGGATCGCGGGTTTGCGCGTGATGATTTCCGACAGCCCGGGCACGCTCGCCACCATCGCCGGCCTGATCGCCGAAGCCGGCGGCAATATCCTCGACGTCGCCCATCAGCGCCTGTTCCTCGACGTTCCCGTGAAGAACACCGAACTCGACCTTGTGATCGAAACCCGGGACGCCGAGCATCTGCGCGAAATCGTCGCCCGCGTCGAGGCGGCGGGCTACCCGGTGAAACGTCTCGCCACCACGGCGGTCTGAGCCCTTCCTACCGCCCCATGTTCTGGAGCACGACGACCCAGGCGCGTTCCTCGCCCCCCGGGATCACGCGCCCGAGCGTATCGACCGGGATGCGGCTGAGAGTGACGCCCTGCAGGACATTGCCGCCGATCGCCTCGATGCAGCGCCCGCTGGCGGAATAGCCGCAGGAGGCCGGACCGACCACGATGTCGCAATGCATGGGACGGGTCCCCTCGGCGGGCAGGCGATGCCAGTCGGCGGGGGGACCGCCGCTGCGCGTCGCGCAGACGAGATCGCCGGGCCGGGGCGGTACCTCATTGATACCGGCAGCACGGAAAGCGCGGCTGCCGGCCGGGGCCGTGATCGTGTCGGCGACATAGTCCCAATGGGTGTCGGAATAGCGGAAGCGCGAATCAGGCACGCCCCCCATGAAAACGACATAGGAAACGAAGGCCGCCGACCATGCCGCCGCGAAGGGGGTATCCCCTACCGGCATCTGTTCGAGGACATAGCGATCGATCGAACCATCCGGGCGCCGGATCGCCCCCGTGCCGGCATGGCGCGCCGCAACTTCCCAATAGTTGCGGAAAGGCGGTGTGGCGCACCAATAGTCGGCCAGCATGGGGAAGGCGTCCGCTTCCTGTTCCCACACGGTCGGCATCGCGTCGGGCAGTTCCATGACGGCGCGGCCGGGCTGGATCTCCACCACGCGCTCGCCCCACTTGCGCCATTCGGCCGCGGCCACGCGCACCATGGCCCCCGCGAGCCCTTCCGCCGCCGGGGGCGGCCGGCGGTCCGAACAGGCGAGCGGCACGGGCACGTTGTAAGCCGGCCGGATCGGGGCCTCCGCCGTGGGGCTCCCGCCCTGCGCCGGAGCGCGCGTCCGCTGCCGCGTCGCGCAGGAGCCGACGGCGAGCAGCAAGGCAAGCACGACGACCGTGACGGCGACTGGCTTCATCGAATTCCCCCTTCCCTAAGCGGTTTGTTAACCACCCGGGCGCAGAGTGCAACAGTCCCTTGGCCCAGAAAGTCCGCGCCTCATGCTGCTGATCATCGGTTCCGTCATTGTGCTCGGGAGTGTGCTGTCGGGCTATATCTTTGCCGGCGGCCATATCGGGGTTCTGTGGCAACCGCTCGAATTCCTCATCATCTTCGGCGCCGCCATCGGTGCCTATGTCATCGCCAATCCGGCGACCGTGCTGAAGAAGACAGGCAAGGCCGTCGCCGGCGCCCTGAAGGGGCCGCGCTACAAGAAGGACGCCTTTCTCGAGCTGCTCACCCTGCTCTATTCCGTGTTCAAGCTGGCGAAGAGCAAGGGCATGCTGGCGCTGGAACAACATGTCGAGAACCCGCACGACAGCACGCTGTTCAACCAGTTCCCGGTCTTCGCCAAGGACCATCACGCCGTCGTCTTCCTGTGCGATTACCTGCGCCTGATGACGCTCGGCACCGAGAATGCCTTCGAGATGGAAAGCCTGATCGATCTCGAACTCGAAACCCACGCAGCCGAGGAACACGAAGTCTCCCACGCGCTGCAGAACATGGCCGACGGCATGCCGGCGCTCGGTATCGTCGCCGCCGTGCTCGGCATCATCCACACCATGGGTTCGATCACCGAGCCTCCGGAAGTGCTGGGCCATCTGATCGGCGCGGCCCTCGTCGGTACCTTCATGGGCGTCTGGTCGTCCTATGGCTTCGTCGCCCCCATCGCCAATTCGGTGCGCACGACCCATGACGCCGAGATGCGCTATCTCCATTGCATCAAGGCCGGGCTGCTCGCCCATCTCCAGGGCTATCCGCCGGCGGTTTCGGTCGAATTCGCGCGCAAGGCCCTGCAGGAACACGTCCGCCCGACCTTCTACGAGGTCGAGGAGGCGACCCAGAAGCTCCAGCCGGTGTAAGGGGCGGCCATGGCCAACGGGGATATGGGCAACGGCCCGACCATCGTCGTCAAGAAGGTTAAGAAGGTCGCTGGCGGCCACCACGGTGGCGCCTGGAAGGTCGCCTATGCCGACTTCGTGACCGCGATGATGGCTTTCTTCCTGCTGTTGTGGCTGCTGAATGCCACCTCGGAAGCCCAGAAGCAGGGCATTGCCGATTATTTCGACCCCATCAGCGTGAGCGAGACGACGTCGGGCGCCGGCGGCGTGCTGGGCGGCGAGACCATTTCCCAGGACGGCAACCGCAACAACGGCGGCAGCCCCACCGTGATCACCCGCATCGACAGTGCGCCTCCGCGCGATACCAGCGAGGAGGAAGATGTCGACACCGAGCCCCTGAGCGACCTCGGTCAGGGCACGCAAGGCACGGCGGCCGATGCCGCGAACGGCGGCAGCAACAGCAGCGCCATCGCGACCCCCGCTCCGGGCGAAGCGGACGCCAATACGGACGGCACCCCGACCGGAACCCGCCCGGTCGACGCCTTCGGCCCGCAGGCGCCGCCGCCGACGGTGGACGAGCGCGCCCGCACCGAAGCCATGGCCCGGGCCGAGGAACGGCGCTTCAACGATACCGCGCAGGCGCTGCGCCAGGTGCTGCAGAGCTCGCCCGAGATGCAGGCGGTTGCCTCCCAGGTTCTCGTCGACATCACCCCCGAGGGCATGCGCATCCAGCTCGTCGATGGCAAGCGTGAAGCTATGTTCCAGTCCGGCTCGTCGCGCATGGCGCCCGCCATGGTCGAACTGCTGGGCAAGATCGCGGCCGTCATCGGTCGCCTGCCGAACCGGATCTCGATCGCCGGCCATACGGACTCCGCGCCCTATCGCTCGTCCACCGGCTACACCAACTGGGAACTCTCGGCCGATCGCGCCAATGCCAGCCGCCGCGTGCTGACCGAGGCCGGCGTTCGGCCCGAACGCGTCTACCAGATTTCCGGCAAGGCGGCGTCCGAGCCGCTGATCCCCGAAGATCCGCGCGACCCCGCCAACCGGCGCATCACCATCACCCTGCTGCGCGAGACGCCAGCTCTGCCCCCGGGTATCGCCACGACCCCAGCCCTGCCCTGATCGGCGGGACACCGAGCCGGACGGCGGAGGTTTCCTTTCGCCTCCGACCGCTCCACAATGGGCGCGACGAGATCACCAGACGCTTCGCCATGACCATCTCCATCCAGACCGAGGATTTCGACGCCGGCGCCCTTCTGGACGCCCTCGCCGATGACGGCCGGACCGGGGCGCTTGCCAGCTTCGTCGGCCTGGTGCGCGATCATGGCGACAGGAAGGACGTCGTGGCGATCGAACTGGAACACTATCCGGGCATGACCGAACGCAGTCTCGCCGCCCTGGAGCGTGAAGCGCGGGAGCGATTCGGGCTGAACGGCTGCGTGATGGTCCACCGTGTCGGGCGGTTGGCGCTTGGCCAGCGTATCGTCTTCGTCGCGACCGCGGCACCCCACCGTGCCCAGGCGATCGCGGCCTGCACCTTCCTGATCGACAGATTGAAGACCGACGCCCCCTTCTGGAAGAGGGAAATCTCACGCGACGGGACGGGTGACTGGGTGGCCGCCAAGGAGGAAGACTCCGCCGCCGCAGACCGGTGGACATGATCGAGGCCGGGTTGACCGCAAGATTGGAAAATAGTAATTTTCCATTGTGCACTTGCAACGGGCTGCGGCTTGACCGGACCCTTGGCCAGGGATAATCACATGTCTATCCGCAGCGAAGGTTTTGTTCCCCAGTCCAATTTCGGTAAATCCTTTCCTCGAACTTTCGGAAGCTCTCACGTGTCCATTGGTTCCCTCACCCACCTTCAACGTCTCGAAGCCGAGAGCATCCACATCATGCGCGAGGTGGTGGCCGAAACCGAAAGGCCGGTCATGCTCTATTCGATCGGCAAGGACAGTGCGGTCATGCTGCACCTGGCGCAAAAGGCCTTCTATCCGTCGAAGCCGCCGTTTCCTCTGCTCCATGTGGACACCACCTGGAAGTTCCGGGAAATGATCGCCTTCCGCGACCAGATGGCGGCGACGCTCGGCATGGACCTTCTGGTGCACATCAACCCCGAAGGGGTGGAGATGAACATCAGCCCCTTCACCCACGGCTCGGCGCTCCACACCGACATCATGAAGACGCAGGGGTTGAAGCAGGCGCTGGACAAATACGGCTTTGATGCCGCCTTCGGCGGGGCCCGCCGCGACGAGGAGAAAAGCCGGGCGAAGGAACGCATCTTTTCCTTCCGTTCCGCGCAGCACCGCTGGGACCCGAAGAACCAGCGGCCCGAGTTGTGGAGCCTCTACAACACGCGCAAGAACACCGGGGAATCGATCCGCGTCTTCCCCCTGTCGAACTGGACCGAACTCGACATCTGGCAATATATCCACCTCGAGAAGATCCCGATCGTGCCGCTCTATTTCGCCGCCGAACGGCCGGTCGTCGAACGCAACGGGACGCTGATCATGGTGGATGACGAGCGCATGCCGCTCGCCGATGGTGAAACCCCCATGATGAAGAAGGTCCGCTTCCGCACGCTCGGCTGCTACCCGCTGACCGGCGCCATCGAGTCCGAAGCGGATACGCTGACCACCATCATCCAGGAAATGCTGTTGACCCGGACATCCGAACGCCAGGGCCGCGTGATCGACCATGATCAGTCCGCTTCCATGGAGAAGAAGAAGCAGGAGGGGTATTTCTGATGTCCCATGTCTCCGACCTCATCGCCACGGACATCGAGCAATACCTCCAGGTCCACGAGCGCAAGTCCCTGCTCCGTTTCATCACTTGCGGTTCGGTGGATGACGGTAAATCGACCCTGATCGGCCGCCTGCTCTATGATTCGAAGATGATCTTCGAGGACCAGATGGCGGCCCTCGAAAGCGATTCGAAGAAGGTGGGCACCCAGGGCGACGATATCGACTTCGCCCTTCTGGTCGACGGCCTCGCCGCCGAGCGCGAACAGGGCATCACCATCGACGTCGCCTATCGCTTCTTCTCGACCGAAAAGCGCAAGTTCATCGTCGCCGACACCCCGGGCCACGAGCAGTACACGCGCAACATGGTCACCGGCGCCTCGACCGCCGATGTCGCCGTGATCCTGATCGACGCGCGCAAGGGCGTGCTGACCCAGACACGCCGCCATTCCTACCTCGTCTCGCTGATCGGCATCCGCAAGGTCGTGCTGGCGATCAACAAGATGGACCTTGTCGGTTACGACCAGGCCACCTTCGCCCATATCCTCGGTGATTACGTCGATTTCGCCGCGCGCATCGGCCTGACCGACATCACGGGCATCCCTCTGTCCGCGCTCAAGGGCGTGAACATGGTCGAGCATTCGCCCGAGACCGCCTGGTACAAGGGCCCGACCCTGATGGAGTATCTCGAGAGCGTCGAGGTCGATGACGCGGCGCGCAAGGGCGCCTTCCGCCTGCCCGTGCAATGGGTCAATCGTCCCAATCTCGACTTCCGCGGCTTCTCGGGCCAGATCGCGTCGGGCGAGATCCGCACGGGCGACGCCATCCGGGTCCAGCCCTCGGGCCGGACCAGCACCGTCTCGCGCATCGTCACCTACGACGGGGACCTGAATGTCGCGGTCGCCGGTCAGTCGGTGACGCTTACGCTGGCGGACGAAATCGACATCTCGCGCGGTGACGTCATCTCGCGCAACGACAGCCCCGCCGGCATCGCCGATCAGTTCGAGGCGACGCTGGTGTGGATGAACGATTCCCCCATGCTGCCGGGCCGTCCCTATCTGATGAAGATCGGGACCAAGGTGATCAGCGCCTCGATCACAGAGCCGAAGTACAAGGTGAACGTGAACACGCTGGAACATCTGGCGGCAAAGAAGCTCGAGCTGAACGAGATCGGCATCGTCAACGTGGCCCTCGATCAGGCGATCGCCTTCGATGCCTACGAAGAGAACCAGACGACCGGCGGCTTCATCCTGATCGACCGCATCTCGAATGCGACGGTCGGGGCCGGCATGTTGCATTTTGCTCTGCGCCGGTCCGAGAACGTGCATTGGCAGGCGGTCGATACCGACAAGAAGCAACGCGCGGCCATCAAGGGCCAGAGCCCCGCCGTGCTGTGGTTCACCGGCCTGTCCGGCGCCGGCAAGTCCACGATCGCCAACATGGTGGAGAAGAAGCTCCTCGCGAGCGGGCACCACACCTATCTGCTCGACGGCGACAACGTCCGTCACGGCCTGAACAAGGACCTCGGCTTCACCGACACCGATCGGGTGGAGAACATCCGCCGCGTCGCCGAAGTCTCGAAGCTGATGGTCGACGCCGGCCTGATCGTCATGGTCTCCTTCATCTCGCCGTTCCGGAGCGAACGTCGCATGGCCCGTGAACTGGTCGCGCAGGGCGAATTCTTCGAGGTCTTCGTCGACACTCCGCTGGCCGTTGCCGAACAGCGCGACGTCAAGGGGCTCTACAAGAAGGCACGGGAAGGCAAGATCAAGAACTTCACCGGCATCGACAGCCCCTACGAAGCGCCGGAGAACCCGGAGATCCGTCTCGATACCACCGGGCTCTCGGTCGATCAGGCAGCGGATATCATCATCGCTCGCCTGAAGGACGCAGGCGTCATTTGACCCCGCGCCGTCGCCCCGGCTTTTCCGGGGCGACGGCGTCAGTCCAGCAAAGCCCTCAGTCCCCCAGCCGGGCGCGCATCCGTTCCCTGTAGGCCGCAAAGACCGTGATCCTTTCGGCATGTCGCTTCAGGGGATTGTCGATCGGCGGTATCAGGATGGATTCAAGGAAGGCGTAAAGCGTGGCGTCCACCGTGGTCGCGCGCTCGCCGACGGCGAAGCCGTCCGGCGTCATCGCCCCGGCCAGCGCGTCAAGATCGGCGATGCCGAGGGCATGGATCCCGTCCGCCCCGTGGCGACCATAGCCCTGCGCCCGCAGCGTCTTGCCGATACCGCGTCGGATCAGGGACGGCAGGGCCTGACGCATGCCCGGCGGCATCCCGCCGAAGAAGGCGGGCCGCACGGCGGCCCAGCCCGCAGCGTCGATCCAGCGGGCGTGAAGCAGCACGAAATAAAGGCTTTCCTCGAGCGTACGGCGCATCAGATCGCCAAGGGCGCGCTGACGCCCGTCCAGCCCTGCGTCGAGATCGACGCCATGGGCGGTGCGGCAATGCTCGATGATCAGGGCACTGTCGGCGATGCGGGCGTCACCGTCGGTGATGAAGGGCAGCTTGCCGCGCGGGGCGAGGAAGGGCAGCGTCGTCCGGGGCTGGTAGTCGATACCGGCCAGCCGGAAGAAGATCTCGATCTTCAGACAGAAGGGGCTGGGATTGATCCCCCAGGCCTGCGGGAACTGATGCAGTTCGATCATGCCGCCCCTCCTTTCCGGATCAACGTCCGCCGATCATACACGACCGGCGGACGAAGGGCGCGGGTTCAGCCGCGCGCGGCGCGCGGTGCCCGGGGCTTGCCCTGGGCCTGGCCGCCACCCTGGCGGGGGCGGTTGCCGGGGCGGCGCTGGCCCTGCGCCGGCCGGCGGCCCTGCGGCTGCTGGCGCTTTTCCGTCGCCTCGGCCGGGGCATTCGGATTGGCGCGGCGGTCGATGACCGGCAGCTTCTGGCGCGTCACCTTCTCGATGTCGCGCAGATAGGCCATCTCGTCCCGATCGCAGAAGGAGACGGCGATGCCGTCGGCGCCCGCGCGGGCGGTACGGCCGATGCGGTGGACATATTGCTCGGGCACATTCGGCATGTCGAAATTGACGACATGGCTGATGCCGTCGATATCGATGCCGCGCGCGGCGATGTCGGTCGCGACCAGCACCTTCACCTGGCCCGTCTTGAAGCCGGCGAGTGCACGTTCACGCTGACCCTGGCTCTTGTTGCCATGGATCGCGGCCGCCGTCATGCCATAGGTCTCGAGGTGTTCCGCCACCCGGTCCGCGCCGCGCTTGGTGCGCGTGAAGACGATGGGACGGACCACGTCCTGCTTCGAGAGCAACTCGAGCAGCAGGCCGCGCTTGCCGGCCCCCTCGATCAGATAGACCTGCTGGGCTACCCGTTCGGCCGTGGTCGCGACCGGCGTGATCTCGACCTTGACCGGATCGCGCAGCATGTCGCCGGCGAGCGTCGCGATCTCCTTCGGCATGGTCGCCGAGAAGAACAGGCTCTGCCGGCGCATGGGCAGGCGGCTCACGATCTTGCGGATGGGCACGACGAAGCCGAGGTCGAGCATGTGATCGGCCTCGTCCAGCACCACGACTTCGGTGTGGTCGAGACGGCAATGCCCGCTCTCGATATGGTCGAGCAGGCGGCCCGGCGTCGCCACCAGCACGTCCAGCCCGCGCGAGAGGGCGCGGATCTGTCCGCCGTGCGGCACGCCGCCGAAGATCACGGCGACGGAGAGCTTGGCGTGGCGGCCATAGGCCCGGAAACTGTCGGCGATCTGGGCGGCCAGTTCGCGCGTCGGCGCCATGACCAGGGCACGCACGCCCTTGGCCGGGGCGCGGTGCGGATGGGTCAGCAGGCGGTTCAGGATGGGCAGGGCGAAGGCCGCCGTCTTGCCGGTACCGGTCTGGGCGGTGCCCAGCATGTCGTGCCCTTCGAGCAGGGCGGGGATCGACTGCGCCTGGATCGGCGTCGGCGTCTCGTAGCCTTCGTCCTGAAGCGCACGAAGGAGGGGCTCGGCCAGGCCGAGCGTCGTGAATGACGTCACGGAAACACTTTCAATAAGGCCGTGCCGCGCCCCCGCGACATGCGAAAGGCGCCTTCACGGCGTTGCTTCCGGCCGGACCCCGCGGACATGGGCGGCCTGATGTTCGGGGGTGATGGCGGCGCTCGACAGGAGGGAGTGATCCCTGACGCGGCTGGAGCGCCTGCTGCCGGACTTCCGGCAGGGGACTTATCGCAGATGCGAAGGGATTAGTCAAACACGACGCGTCAGGCCCGCGCGATCATGGACGAAGCCGTCCGCAGATGGATAATACGCGCTGGATACCCCGTGAGCCCCTCATGCTGAGAACAGCCCTGGCCGTCTGCCTGCTGGCGACACCAGCTTTCGCCGCGCCGCCCTCGCCCCCCGAGCGGCCGGAGGCCGGCCCGGCAGACACCGCCTGCCGGGGCAAGACCACCTGCGAGCAGATGGAAAGCTGCGAGGAAGCCTATTTCCACTACAAGAGGTGCGGCGCATCCGCCCTCGACAGCGACAGGGATGGCATCCCCTGCGAGAACCTTTGTCGCTGAAGACGCCACGATCGGGGCTTCCGACGCGGGCGAACAGGCTCTAGAAACGAGACCCGATTTTCCAGAGGAGCGCCGCCCATGCCCCGCCCCCGTGTCTCCGTCTTCATCGCCGTCAGCCTCGACGGCTTCATCGCCCGCACCGACGGCGGCATCGAATGGCTGGCCATGGTCGAGGACGAGCATGGCGAGGACTACGGCTATGGCGAATTCTTCGCCGATTGCGACGTGGTCGTCATGGGGCGCAACACCTTCGACATGGTCGCGGGCTTCGATCCCTGGCCCTATGCCGGCAAGCGCGTGATCGTGCTGAGCCGCCGCGACGCGGATCTGCCCGAAGGCGCCGAGATCCGCCAGGGGCCCGTCGCCGAACTCCTGCTGGCGCTGGCCGAGGACGGGGCGAAGCGCATCTATATCGACGGCGGCGACACCATCCGCCAGGCGCTGGCGGAAGACCTGGTGGACGATATGACCCTGTCGCACATTCCGGTGATGCTGGGCCGGGGCCTGCCCCTTTTCGGGCCAGAGGTACCACACGGGCGCTGGCAATTGCTGGGCGCGCGCCATTTCCCCACGGGCCTCGTCCAGGCGACCTACCGCCGCCTCGAATAGCTCAATGCTCGTGATCGCAGAGCGCGTGATCGGACAGGACCTCGATCACCCGGCAGTCCGCGATCGAACCCGCATGGCAATGGTCGACCATGCGCTTCAGCTCGGTGCGGAGCGAACGCAGGCGTTTCAGGCGGTCCTCCACCTCGGCCAGATGGCGGCGGGCGATCTTGTCCGCGTCGTCGCAGGGCTGTTCAGGATGGTCCGAGAGCTGGAGCAACTCGCGCACCGCGTCGATGCCGAAGCCGAGATCCCGGGCATGGCGGATGAAGGCGAGGCGGCGCAAGCTGTCCTCGCCGTAGACGCGCTGGTTGCCCGCGCTGCGCAAGGGCTCGGGCAGCAGGCCAATCTGCTCGTAATAGCGGATGGTCTGCACCTTGGTATCGGTCCGGCGGGCCAGGTCGCCGATGCCGAGATCCTTGATTTCGCTGCCTTTCGCCATCGCTCATTTTCCCCTTGAAGCTACAGTCGCTT
>JAQVKV010000574.1 GCA_028694545.1 Zavarzinia sp.
AGCGTGCCGAGCACGGTCGGGAACGAACCGGCGCGGACCGCTTCCGCGACCTTCGCGGTGTCGGTGCCACCCGCCGCCTTCACGGCCTCGGCCCAGACCTGGATCGCGGCGTAGGTGTACAGGGTGTAACCTTCCGGATCATAACCGCCGGCCTTGAATTCCTCGACCACCTTGGCGGCTTCGGGCTTCAGGCGCGGATCGGGGGCGAAGGTGAACATGAAGCCTTCGCCGGCGTCGCCGGTGATCGACCACAGTTCGGCGGTGTTCTGCGCGTCGCCCGAGATGAAGACGGCCTTCAGGCCCTGTTCGGCCGCCTGACGGATGATCAGGCCGGCTTCGGTGTGGTAGCCGCCGATATAGACGACTTCGATGCCCGCCGACTTCATCTTGGAGACGAGAGCCGAGAAGTCCTTGTCGCCCTGGGTATAGGCTTCATACATGGCCGGCTTCGCGCCCGCCGCCTCGAGGCCCTTCATGGTCTCGTCGGCCAGGCCCTTGCCGTAGGCCGACTTGTCGTGAAGGATCGCCACCGGCTTGCCGGCGTAATGATCCTGGATGTATTTGGCCGCCGTGGCGCCCTGATAGTCGTCGCGGCCGCAGGTGCGGAACACGTTGGTCCAGCCCTTGGTCGCCGCCTCGTCGGTCAGCGCCGGGTTGGTCGAGGCCGGGGACATCTGCAGGACGTCGTTCTCGGCATAGACCGCCGAGGCCGGGATCGACGACGACGAGCAGAAGTGACCGGCGACGAAGACGACGCCCTTGTTCACGAGGTCGTTGGCGACCGCGACCGCCTGCTTCGGATCGCAGGCGTCGTCACCGACTTCCAGCTTCAGCATTTCGCCGTTCACGCCGCCGGCGGCGTTGATGTCCTTGACCGCCTGTTCGGCGCCACGCTTCATCTGCTCGCCGAAGGCCGCGTATTGGCCGGTCATCGGACCCGCGGTCGCGATGGTGATGTCGGCGTGGGCGGCGCCCGCCATGCCGAGGCCGGCCAGCAGGGCGACGGCGGCGAGTCCGGATTTCAGCTGCTTCATGCGATCCTCCGATGATCTCCCCCCACAAGTCCGGCACCGACATGGTCCCGGAGAGGTGTGGCAGGGCAAGAGCCTAGACATAACGGCACGACCCGCGCAACGGGCCGTTGCCGATTCACTTCGCCTCCGGCGCGCGGGCGCGCCAGGCCAGCGGACCCGCGGCTTCATAGAGCCACGGATACTGACGGACCATCTTCGCGGCAAGCGTCAGACGGTGGCCGAGCAGGGCATAGGCCGACAGGATCACCCCGTCGAGGACATAGCCCTGCAGCGACCAGAGATGCCCCGAAAACAGGCCCCAATGCAGGAACCTGTCGAAGAGGGCGACACCGAAGCCGGCAACCACCGCCATCCAGGCCGGGCGCCAGCCTTCCGCGATGCCCTGCCCCGCGAGGAAGCTGCACAGGCCGAAGAGGATCAGCGTCAGGCCGATGAACGGGCCGAGCGTCGTATCGAAGATCGCTTCCATCGCTCAATGCCCTCCTTCGAGATAGGCGGCGCGCACCTCCTCGTTGCCAAGCAATTCGGCCGAGGTCCCGCTCATCTGCACCTTGCCACCCGCGAGCACATAGGCTCGGTGGGCCAGCTTCAGGGCATGGAAGGCGTTCTGTTCGACCAGGAACACGGTCATGCCCTGTTCCGCGTTGATCTCGCGGATCACCTGGAAGATCTGGCGCACGATGATGGGCGCGAGGCCGAGTGACGGCTCGTCGAGGAGAAGCAGGCGCGGACGGCTCATCAGGGCGCGGGCGATCGCCAGCATCTGCTGCTCGCCGCCCGACAGCGTGCCGCCGCGCTGGCCCTCGCGCTCCTTGAGACGGGGGAACATGACGAAGACGCGTTCCAGGTCCTTGTCGAAATGGGCGGGGTCGGTGACCACCGCGCCCATGCGCAGGTTCTCCATCACGGTCATGCGCGGGAAGATGCGCCGGCCTTCCGGGCTCTGGGCGATGCCAAGGCGCATGATGTGGTGGGTGGCGAGACCCGTGATGTCCCGCCCCTCGAAGGTGATGCACCCCGCGGTCGGCTTCGGCTTGCCGCACATGGACATGAGCAGGGTTGACTTGCCGGCGCCGTTCGCGCCGATCAGGGTGACGATCTCGCCCTCGTGGATCTCGACGTCGACCCCCTTCAGCGCCTCGATCGCGCCATAGGCGGCGCGCAGGCCTTCGATCTTCAGCATGGGCACGCTCATGGCCGCACCTCCGGTCCACGGTCGTCATCCCGGCGAAGGCCGGGATCTTTCGACGCGAAGACACCTGCGCCAATCCCTGCAAGGTCCCGGCCTTCGCCGGAACGGCGATGCGCGAAAGAGGGCATCATGCGACCGCTCCTTCCGCCTCGTCGTCCTCGCCCAGATAGGCGCGGATGACGTCCGGATTGGCCTTGATCTCGTCGGGCGTTCCTTCCGCGATCTTGCGGCCGTAGTCGAGCACGACGATGTGGTCGGAAATACCCATGACCACGCTCATGTCGTGTTCGATCAGCAGGATGCCGGCGCCGTAATCGTCCCGGATCATGAGGAGAAGCTTGTTCAACTCCGCCGACTCGCGGGGGTTCAGGCCCGCCGCCGGCTCGTCGAGGCAGAGCAGGGCGGGGTCGGTGCACATGGCGCGCGCGATCTCCAGCCGACGCTGGTCGCCATAGGGGAGCGAGCCCGCCGGCTCGTCCGCTCGGGGCAGCAAGCCGGTGCGGTCCAGCCAGAAGCGCGCCTTCTCCACCGCGTCCCGTTCCGCCCGGCGGTAGGACGGCCAGCCGACGAGGCCGAGCAGGCTGTAACC
>JAQVKV010000575.1 GCA_028694545.1 Zavarzinia sp.
GACCGGGCGCCTGCGGGCGCCCGGCTCCTACTTCACCGCCGAACTGCCCTCGGGGGTGAAGGGCCGGCGCGTCGCCGAGGGCGGCACGACTTCCGGCGGATATTGGGTCAGGAAATCCTCGACCGGATCGGTCTGGAGCTGGATACCGTCCTCGGGCGTGCCGGGGGAGGGCCGGCGCACGGCCGTGCCGCCGGGCGGCGGCGACGACAGCAGGGGCGGCCGGTCCGGATCGTCCGGTCCCTGGGACTGCTGCGCCCCGGCCAGGCCCGGCAGCATCAGCGGCAGGGCGAGGACGAGCGCGAGTCCGGTCCGGAACGGGGTGTGGCGCGCGATCATGACGCTACTCCTTGCGCGGCCCGGCCGGTCGATCGGCGGCCGCGCGGAATCGGGGGGCACTTGCCCTTCACGTTATGCCGCCCCCGCGCCGGCGACAAGGCCGGCCCCGGCATGCCCGTCCATTCCGGCATGTCCGTCCATTCGGGCGAAGCGCGCGCGATAGGCCGTCGGCCCCAGCCCGAGGCGGCGGTGGAAATGATGGCGCAGCGTCGCCGCCGTGCCGAAACCGCAGGCCAGCGCCACCTGCTCGATCCCGGCGTCACTCGTCTCCAGCAGCTCGCGCGCCAGGCGCAGGCGCTCGACCAGCAGCCATTCCCCGGGCGCCATGCCCGTCGCCGCGCGGAAATGGCGGATGAAGCTGCGCAGGCTCATCCCCGCCCGCACGGCCAGGTCCCGCTGGGCATGGGCCTCGTCCAGATGGCCGAGGAGATGGTCGAAGACAGGCCCGAGGCGCGCGGCGGCGGCCGGCCGGGGCACCGGACGCTCGATGAATTGCGCCTGGCCGCCGTCGCGATGCGCGGGCACCACCAGGCGGCGCGCGACGCGGTTCGCCGCCTCGGCGCCGAAATCCCGTCGCACCAGATGCAGGCAGAGGTCGAGCCCCGCCGCCGAGCCGGCGGAGGTCAGCACCGCCCCCGCATCGACATAGAGCACGTCCGGATCGACCGAAACGGCCGGATAACGCGCCTTCAGCGCATCGGCATAGCGCCAGTGCGTGGTCGCCCGCCGCCCGTCCAGCACGCCGGCCGCCGCCAGCACGAAAACCCCGGAACAGACCGACAGCAGCCGCGCGCCCCTTGCCTGCGCGCGCCGCAGGGCCTCGCACAGCGCGTCCGGCACCGGCGCTTCCGCACCGCGCCAGCCGGGCACGACGATGGTCCCCGCCTGTTCCAGCAGATCGAGCCCGCCGTCGACCAAGAGGCGCACGCCCCCCGTCGCCCGTAGCGGCCCGGCGTCGACCCCGGCCACGGCGAAGCGATACCAGCCCGGCCCCATTTCCGGCCGGGGCAGCCCGAAGACCTCCACCACCAGACCGAACTCGAAGGTGCACAGCCCGTCATAGGCGAGTGCCACGACAAGGCGGTCGGGCGAGGGATCGGGGAAGGGCGGCTTTGGCATGATCTTCACGATAATCGGCAATCACGCCATCTACCAGCACGCACGTCACGGCGCGATCATCGGACATCCAGGAGACAGAGCATGCCGAGCATCTTGACCGCGATTCCCCCCGCCCCGCCCGCCGAGGCGGCAGCCCATTTCCGCCGCCGCCTGTCGCTCGAGACCGACTGCGCCGACGTCCATGCCGCGCTCGCCGACGGACCGGCGGATTTCGTTCTGCTGGATGTGCGCGGTCCCGGCGCCTTCGCCCGAGGCCATGTCCCGGGGGCGGAAAACCTGCCGCATCGGGACATCGATGCCGGGCGGCTGGCCCGATGGCCGGCCGGGACGCTCTTCGTCGTCTATTGCGCCGGGCCCCATTGCAACGGCGCCGACCGTGCGGCCCTGCGCCTCGCCGACCTCGGCCGGCCGGTGAAGCTCATGATCGGCGGCATGACCGGCTGGGCCGACGAAGGTTTCCTGACGGAACGGGAGTTGTGACGGTGACGGCGACGGCGTCCCCCTCCCCCCATCCCTCTCCCCCAAGGGGGCGAGGGGGTAGAGCACGCGCGGTCCGAACTCCCTCGCCCCGCTTGCGGGGAGAGGGCGGGGGTGAGGGGCGAAACACCGCCCTCTCCCCCTTGCCCCCGGGACTTCAGCCCTGGGCGGCCGTCGCGTGCAGGCGGTTGGCGGCGCTCGCCACCGCCTTCAGGGAAGCGACGGTGACGTTGCGGTCGCGGCCGACGCCGAAGAGGGTGCGGTTGCCCTCGCCCTTCATCTCGACGTAAGTGACCGCTTCCGCGTTGGAACCATGGCCGACCGCATGCTGGCTGTAGTCCACCACTTCGAGGCCGATACCCAGTTCCTTCGACAGACTGTCGCAGAAAGCGTCTATCGGGCCCGTGCCCTTGCCGTGGATTTCCTTCACCTCGCCATAGACCTTCACGCGCGAGGTGATGGTGCTGTTCTCGCCCGTGTCGTTGCCCGGCAGGGTGTTGTGATGCATGAATTCGAGCGGATATTTCGCCTCGAAATATTCCTTCTCGAACATGTCGAACAGGTCGGCGGAGGAAACTTCCTTGCCGGTGGTATCCGTATGGTTCTGGACCACGCGGCTGAATTCGATCTGCAGCTTGCGGGGCAGGTGCAGGCCGTAATCCTCCTCCAGCAGATAGGCGACACCGCCCTTGCCGGACTGGGAATTCACGCGGATCACCGCCTCGTAGGAACGGCCCAGGTCTTCCGGGTCGATCGGCAGATAGGGCACGTCCCAGACCACGTCATTCTGCTGACGGCGCGCGGCCAGGCCCTTCTTGATCGCGTCCTGATGGCTGCCCGAGAAAGCGGTGAAGACCAGATCGCCGACGTAAGGATGGCGCG
>JAQVKV010000576.1 GCA_028694545.1 Zavarzinia sp.
GGGCGCTCCTGATGGTGCAGGGTGTCGCCACGGGCGGGGCCGTGCTCGGGGGGACGATGCGGCGGGCCGGCGTGGAGGAAGGCATTGAAGGCGCGCAGGCCCTGCTGCGGGAACGGATCACGAGCGCGTGGCCGGCGACCCGTTACGACCAGCCGAAGGCCTACGCGGATTTTTCCGGGGACGAGCGCAGCCTGACCTTCTGGGCCCCGGCGCCGATGGCGTCGGGTGACGTCCCCTTGCGCCGCTATCACCTGGTGCTTCAGGGCAAGGGGGACCTCGTCCTCAAGGGGCGGCCCGACCGGGCGCGCGAAGATGCGGCGCCGGAAGTGCTGCTGCGGGGTGTCGCCGCGCTCCATCTTTCCTATCTCGACGACGCGGGCGAGTGGCGCCGGCGCTGGATGGCGCAGCCGCGACCGCCGCGCCTCGTCCGGGTCGAGGTCCGCTTTGGCAAGGGCGATGGCCGCTGGTGGCCGCCGCTGACGATCCATCCCATGACCACCATCGACATCGACTGCGTGCAGGGCGATGTCGCCGGGGTTTGCGCGGGGCGATGACGATGAACTGGCGTGCCCTGCTGCGCATGGACATGAAAAGCCTGGGGCGGCTTCTGGCCCGGGGCCTCGACTGGTGGACCGGGGAATTGCGCGGCCTGTTGCCGGGGCACGCCCGCAAGCGGCGTGCCTATCTCACCCTCGAGGGGGACCGCCTGTTCCAGTACGAGCCGACGCCGGCGGGGTGGACCCGACGGGAAGTGACGCCTCGGCGTGGTGCCGCCGGTACCGCGTTCGCCCTTCCGGCGGACAAGGTTCTTGTCGGCGAATTCGATTACCCGGTGCCGTCGCCGGCGGATCTGCCCCGCATGATCGCCCTTGATCTCGACCGGCTGACGCCTTTTCAGGCGACGGATGTGGTGTTCGACGTCGAGGTGGCGCCGGGGCCGGCCCTGCGCGGCGCTATCCGGCGTGTAACCCTGGCCGTCGTTCGCCGGGTGGACCTCGATGCCTTTCGTCGTGATCTCGCGGCCCGCGCGATCGAGCCTTCAGCCCTGTGCCTGCTCGGCGCCGACGGCAACCCTCGCTTCGATTTCCTCGCCGCCGCGAGGGGGACGGGACGGGGACATGCTGGCTGGTGGCTTCGTGGCGCCATCGCCCTTCTGGTTTTCGCCAATATCGGCATCGCGGTCCTGCGGGACGAGACCAGCCTTGCGGCGTTGCGCGATCAGGTCGACGGCCAGCGTCCGCTGGTTCATCGGGTCGCCGGGCTCCGCGCGACGGTCCTGGCGGAGGCGGAGCGGCGTCAAGGCCTGATGGAAAAGAAGCAGGGCCATGCTGCTCTTGCCCTTCTGGAGCGCGCGACGGAAGCCCTGCCGGATGACGTCTGGCTCGATGGTTTCGACTGGGACGGCGGGCGTCTGCTGCTCTCCGGCTATGCGCCGGCGGAAACGGATGTCGCGGCATTGCTCGGACAGGGCGGGCAATTCTCGGTGACAGGGGCCGCCGATCGCGCGGGCGATCGCTTCGAGATCGCGGTCGTCCCGGTGGAGGTGGTGCCATGAAGCCCATGACCGCGCGGGATAGCCGCGTCCTCGCTCTTGGTCTTCTGGCCGGTTTCGCGATCCTGATCCTCGGCCTCGTCGTCGTGCCTGTGGTGGATGGTTTCCTGTCCCGCCGCGCCGAGCGCGCGGACCTTGAAGCCGAGGTCGAGGCCAGCGCCCGCCTTCTGGCCGGAGCCGCCGCCTGGCGGGCGCGGGCAGAGGCCCAGGCGGCGGACGCCCCGCGCTTCGCGCTCGACGCCGAGGATGCGGTGACCGCCACCAGCCTGTTCCAGGCCCAGGTCGCCGAAATGCTGCAGGAGGAAGGGGGCGAACTCACCGCCCTCGAGCAGCCGTCCGCCGCCCCCGATACCATCCGCCTGACGATCGAGGCGGAAATGACCCTGTCCCAACTCTACGCCTGTCTCTCCAGACTGGAACGCGAGGCTTCCTATGCGCTGGTCGAAACCCTGGCCGTTCGGGCCCTTGACGCGGGCGCCGAGCCCCGGCTCGCCGTCCGCCTCGGGCTCTCCGCCGTCGTCCGTATCCAGCCTGGCGGGAATGGTGGCGGCCCATCCGGGAATGGCCATGGCTAGTGTCGCTCTCCTCGCCCTCTCGGCGGCTCAGATCGTGGTGCCGGTCGACACCGGTACAACCGCGCCCGCGATGGCTCCCGCGCCGGCGGAAGAGGCGGGGGGGGACACAGCGGCGTTCGGTGGCGCCGCGTATCCGGCCATTCTGGAGCGGCCGCTGTTCTCGCCTGATCGGCGGCCGGCACCGGCGGGCGGGCCTGCCGCCGAAGCCGCCGCCTTCACCCTGATCGGTGTCGGCACCGCCGGCGATGCCGCCACCGCTCTGCTGCGGGCGCCGGACGGTCAGGCACTCCGCATTCTGCCCGGCCAGTCCGTCGAGGGCTGGCAGGTGATCTCGATCGAGCCGAACGCTGTGACCCTCGGGCATGGCGACCGGCGGATCGTGCTCGAAGTTCCGAAAGAAACGCCATGAAGCGCACGACCCCCTTTGTCTGCCTGATCATTCTTGCCGTGGCCGTGGCGGGGTGCCGCAGCCGGACGCCGACCCCGGCGACCGTCGACGGGGCGACCGTGGTCGGCACGGTTTCATCGACCAGCGCGCCGGTGCCGGAAACAAGGCCAGCCGTATCACCGCCCGCGACCCCCACGCCCCTCGCGACGCCCGATTATGACGATGACCGTGCCCGGTTGCGCCCGGCCCGCGCCCGCGTGCTGCGCGGCACGGGGACCTTGGTCGGGGCGC
>JAQVKV010000019.1 GCA_028694545.1 Zavarzinia sp.
ACGCGCCTCGATCACAACACTGTCGCGGCATTTCGGCTTCGACGCCGTCGAGACAGAGGGGGGGATCCGCTTTGTCATGCGCGGCCGGGCCTCCGTCGCCACCCTCGCGCCCGACGATCTGGTGGCCACCCGCGAGGGCGATGTGCTGGAACTGACGCGCGGCCAGGAGACCGAACTGCCGCAGGCCCTGAAATGGCAGGTCGCCCGCGCCGACGAGGATTACGACGCGGCCCTCGTCGAGGCCCGGCGCATCACCGTGGACACGACCCGGATCGCGTCCGAGTCCTTTCCAATGGCGGTGCCGCCCGAGGAGGCCGAGAGGCGCTGCCGCCGCGCGCTGATGGAGGCGTGGGTGGGCCGCGAGACGGCGGCGTTCCGTTTGCCACCCTCGCGCCTCGCGTTCGATCCGGCCGATGCGATCCGGCTCGCGCATGACGGGCGTCTGGTCGATCTGCGGCTCGTCTCCATCGCCGACGCGGCAGCGCTCGGCATCGAGGCGGTGCGGCAGGACCGTGCGACTTACGATCTGCCGCCCGGCGATCCCCGCGCGGCGTCGCTGACGCGGGCCGTGGTGTTCGGCGCGCCGGACGCGGTGCTGATGGACCTGCCGCAGCTGACCGAGGACCAGCCCGCGCATCGACCGTTTGTCGCGGCGCACGCTCTTCCCTGGCCGGGCGAGATGGCGGTGTTCCGCAGCCCCTCGACGGACGGGTTCGAGTTGCTGACCACGTTCGGCAGCCGCGCCCGGATCGGAGCGCTGGTCTCGGACTTCTATCCGGGCCCCACCTCACGCTTCGACCACGGCAATGCGCTTGTGGTCGATCTGCTCACCGGCACGCTGGAGAGCGTCACCGACCTGACGCTGTTGGGCGGCGCCAATGCGCTGGCTATCGAGAGCGCGCCCGGCACCTGGGAGATCGTGCAGGCGGGCGCGGCCGAGCTGCTGGCGCCGGGTCGATACCGGCTGACCCGGCTCCTGCGCGGCCAGCGCGGCACCGAGGGCGCGATGGGCAATCCGGCGCCCGCTGGCGCTCTTGTCGTGGTGCTGGACGCGTCGCTGGCGTCCCTGCCGATTGCCGAGGCCGATCTCGGATTGCCGTGGAACTGGCGCATCGGTCCGGCGAGCCGCCCCGTCAGCGACGAGACCTATGTGGCGCAATCCTTCACGCCCGCGGGCGTCGGGCTGCGGCCGTTCTCCGGCGCCCATGTCGAGCAGCCGTGGCGCAGGCCGCGCACGCCCGGCGATCTGACGATCCGCTGGACGCGCCGGTCCCGAGCTCTCGCGGCCGACAGCTGGGGCGGGCTAGAAGTGCCGCTCGGAGAAGAGCTCGAAGCCTACGAGGTCGAGATCCTTGATGGCGCGACCGTTAAGCGGGTGCTGAGCACCGCCACCACCAGCGCGGTCTACACCGCCGCAGACCAGACCGCCGATTGGGGCGCGCCGCTCGGCCCCGGTGACACGCTCGACAGCCGCATCTACCAGCTCTCCGCCCTCGTCGGGCGGGGCGCGCCCAAGACCCTCACGCTGATACTCTGAAGGCCATCCCATGTCCGACGCCACGACCCATCTCCTGCTGCCCTACATCCTGGCGGCGCAGGCCCAGAAGCACGTCACCCACAACGAGGCGCTGCGGCTGCTCGACGGGCTCGTGCAGCTCTCCGTGCTCGACCGCGATCTGACAGCGCCGCCCGGCAGTCCCGCCGATGGCGATCGCTACATCGTCGCCTCGGGCGCGACGGGCGAATGGTCCGGATGGGACCTGAACGTCGCGCTCTGGACCGATGGCGCCTGGCTGCGACTTCCCCCGCGGATCGGCTGGCGCGCATGGGTCGAGGACGAGGGCCTGCTGCTGGTCTACGATGGCGCGGGCTGGCTCGGGACCACACCGGCGGCGCTGCAGAACATGGCGCTCCTCGGGGTTGGCACCACGGCGGATGCATCGAACCCGTTCTCGGCCAAGCTCAACGCCGCGCTCTGGACGGCGAGGACCGTGGCCGAGGGCGGCACCGGCGACCTGTTCTACACCATGAACAAGGAGGCGGCCGGCGACGATCTCGGTTTGACCCTCCAGACCGGCTTCGTGACCAAGGCGCTGGTGGGGCTGTTCGGGTCGGACCGCTTCCGGCTCGCGGTCTCCGCCGACGGCAGCACCTTCTTCGACGGGCTGAGCGTCGACAACGCCACCGGCATTGTCGATCAGCCCCGGCTGCCGCGGTTCAAGGCTTACACGAACTACGACAACTACGTCGGCGTCGGCACCTGGACCAAGATCGGCCTTAACAACACCGACTACAACGATCAGGGCGCGTTCGACGCCGTGAACAACCACTTCGTCGCCCCCGTGGACGGCACCTACCTCTTCGGCGCGACTCTGCTGTACAAGATCAACGCCAGCGCCACCGCCCGCATGCGCGGGCGGCTCGTCCTGAACGGCACGACCGAAATCCGCGGCTCCCTCGGCGAAATCTCCGCCACTCATGTCTCGCTCGCTACCGCGATCTGGCTTCAGACCATGGTGCCGCTGACGGCAGGCGATACCGTCGAGCTGCAGGGGTATTTCCGGGTCGCGGACGGCTACTTCGCCGCCGACCACACGTCCTTCTGGGGCTGCAAGGTCGGCTGAGCGGCGGAAGGAGGATCCGATGAACCCACCCCGATCCGAGGGCTTCGTGCGCATGCCCGACGCCGAGTTCGAGGCGATCTTGACCCGGGCGGCGGAGGAAGGCGCCAAGCGTGCGCTGGCCGATGTCGGCCTCGACGGCGACGAGGCCGCGCTCGACATCCGCGATCTGCGCTCCCTGGTCGACTGCATCCGGCTGGTCCGCCGCACCGCGATGCAGACCGCCGTCCGCATGATCACCACCGGCGTCATGCTGGCGCTGCTCGCGGGTATAGCGATCAAGCTGAAGATCTTCGGCGGCGGCCCGTAGCCGCTCAACACCCCCGTTCACCAGCCCAACCGCACCCGCCCTCGAGGCGGTTTTTTTTCGTTTCGGAGGACCCTCATGACCACGACCTTCCACCACCATTGGCGTGATGTGCCGGAGAGCGCCTGGCGCTGGCCGAATTTCTCGCCCGCCGAGATTGCATGCCGGGGCACCGGCAAGCTGCTCGTGAACGAAACCGCGCTCGACAAGCTGCAGGCGCTGCGCGACCGGCTGGGCAAGCCGCTGATCGTCCGCTCCGCCTACCGCAGCCCAGAGCACAACCGTGCCGTGGGGGGCGCGGGCCGGTCGAAGCATCTCGACGGCGCCGCCTTCGACATCGCCATGGCGAACCACGATCCGGTGGCCTTCGAGGCTGCGGCGCGCGAGGTCGGATTCCTCGGCTTCGGCTTCTACCCGCGATCGGGGTTCATCCATGTCGATCTCGGGCCCGCGCGGCAGTGGGGCGAGCGGTTCCCGGTCCGGGCGACGGCATTTGCAGCCGAGACGCCGCCCGCGCGCGAGGTGCTGGCTGACAGCCGCACCATGAAGGGCGGCGGGGCAGCCGGTGTGGCGACGCTGGGCGCGGCGGGCGTCGAGGTGGCGCAGCAGGTGCTGGCCGAGACCCAGACCGCGATCTTGCCGCTTGTGCCGTATCTCGACACGTTGCGTTGGGTATTCATCGCCGTGGCGCTTGGCGGCATCGCGGTCACGATCTACGCGCGTCTCGATGACTGGCGCCGAGGGCAGCGGTGATGGCCCCGCTCCTGATCGGGTTCGCCGCCAGCCCATGGATGCGGGCCGCTTTGCGCTACGGCGCCATCATCCTCGCCCTGCTCCTGTTCCTGCTTTCGCTTCGGCGGTCCGGCGAGCGAGCGGGACGCCTCGCTGAACGCCTTCAGACCACGGAGAAAGCCAATGATGTCCAACGCCAGATGCTCGAGGCGACGGCTCGTCGTCCTAGGTCTCGCGACGAGCTTGCTGAGCGGCTGCGCAACGGTCGGTTCTGAGCCCGGCATCGCGACCGTCTGCCCGCCCGTGGTAGAGTACAGCCGCGAGTTCCAGGCGCGCGCAGCCGAGGAGCTCGCGCGGCTGCCGCACGGGTCGGCCATCGCCGAGATGCTGAGCGACTACGCCGTGATCCGGGATCAGGTCCGTATGTGTTCTCGCCCCTGATCAAGAGCCGAATTGGAGCCTCAAGGTCAGGCAGCAGCGTAGCTGGTAAAGACCTCGTTCGATCCGTCGCGCCGGATCAGAAACACGTCGTAGGCCTCGCGCTGGCTTTCCGGTCCCATCCCGGGCGAGCCGTAGGGCATGCCTGGCACTGCGAGGCCGACCGCGTCGGGGCGTTCCAGCAGGAGACGGCGAATGTCGGCAACAGGGACGTGACCCTCGATAATGTAACCATCCACACGACCCGTATGGCAGGAGACCATCTCCTGCGGGATGCCGTTGTCCAGCTTGTAGCGCATCAGAAGCGTCCCGGCGCTCGCCTCGGTCGTGACGGCGAAGCCGTCGTTCTCGAGGATCTCGATCCAGGCCGAGCAGCAGCCGCAGTTGGGGTCCTTCATCACGTGGATCGCCGGACCGGCGCCTTGCGCCAGAGCCCTCAAGGGCGACGCAGCCGCCAGCGCAGCTGTACCGATCAGGAGCTTGCGGCGGGAAAACATGTCTTGGGTCATCTGATGTTCCTTTCGAGGTTGGATGTGTGGGCTGGCAGATCAGAGGTCGACCCGCCTGAGCCGCAGGGCGTTGGTGATCACCGAGACCGACGACAGGCTCATCGCCGCCGCCGCGATCATCGGCGAGAGCAGAAGTCCGGTGACAGGGTAAAGCAGCCCGGCGGCGATGGGGACGCCAAGCGCGTTGTAGGCGAAGGCGAAGAACAGGTTCTGCTTGATGTTCCGCAGGGTGGCGCGGGCGAGCTTGCGCGCCCGCACGATGCCCATCAGGTCGCCGCCCAGCAGGGTGATGCCTGCGCTTTCCATCGCAACATCGGCCCCGGTGCCCATGGCGATGCCGACATCGGCGGCGGCGAGCGCGGGGGCGTCGTTCACCCCGTCGCCCGCCATGGCGATCTTGTGGCCGTCGCGGCGCAACTGGTCGATCAGGTCCTTCTTGGCCTCGGGCAGGATGCCTGCGCGCACCTCGTCGATGCCGAGCTTGCCCGCCACCGCCTGCGCCGTGCGTTCGTTGTCGCCCGTCGCCATGATCACCCTTAGCCCTTGGGCATGAAGTTCCCGAATGGCCTGCGCGGTACTCTCCTTGATCGGGTCGGCGACCGCCACGATGCCGACGAGCGCGCCGTCAAGCGCGACGAACATCGCCGTCTTGCCCTCGGCGCGCAGGGTGTCGGCCTTTGACTCGGCCTGCGCGGTGTCGAGCCCCATCTCCCGCATCATCGCCGCGTTGCCTAGCGCCACCGCGCGCCCACCGACCCGGCCCTGTACGCCCTTGCCAGTGACGGCGTCGAAGTCCGTGGCCTCCTGACGCGGCGCACCCTGCGCCTCGGCTCCCTCGACAATCGCCTCAGCCAGCGGGTGTTCCGAGCCACGCTCCAGCGCTGCGGCCAGCGACAACAGGTCGGTCTCGGTGACGTCCCCGAGCGCAACCGTATCGGTCAGCTTCGGCTTGCCCATGGTCAGCGTGCCGGTCTTGTCGACGATGAGCGTATCGACTCCTGCCATTCGCTCCAGCGCCTCGGCGTCCTTGATCAGCACGCCCGCCTGTGCGCCGCGCCCCGCCGCCGTGGTGATGGAGATCGGTGTCGCCAGCCCCAGCGCGCAGGGGCAGGCGATGATGAGGACCGACACGGCCGAGGCGATTGCGAAGACCAGCGCGGGCTCCGGGCCGAAGATCAGCCAGACCACGAAGGCGACGATGGCGATGACCACCACCGTCGGCACGAATATCGCCGACACCCGGTCGGCCAGCCCCTGGATCGGCGCGCGGGACCGCCGCGCGTTCGACACCATCGCCACGATCTGCGCCAGCACGGTATCGGACCCGACCTTGCCTGCCTCCATGACCAGAGAGCCGTTCTTGTTGATCGTGGCGCCCGTCACCTCATCCCCCGGCCCCTTTTCCACCGGCATTGACTCGCCGGTCAGCATGCTTTCGTCCAGCGACGAGCGGCCCTCGATCACCGTGCCGTCGACCGGAATGGCGTCGCCGGGACGGACCCGCAGCCGGTCGCCCTCCATGATGTTCTCCAGCGGCGCATCGTATTCAGTGCCGTCCGGCAGGATGCGCCGCGCGGTCTTCGGCGCCAGATCCAGAAGCGCGCGGATCGCATCCCCGGTGCGTTCTCGCGCTCGGAGTTCCAGCACCTGGCCCACGAAGACCAACGCGACGATCACCACCGCCGCCTCGAAATAGGTGCCGACGCCGTGGCCCATCCGGTACTGTTCCGGAAACACCCCCGGCAGGAACGTCGCGACGAGCGAGTAAAGGTAGGCCGCCGCCACGCCGATGCTGATCAGCGTCCACATGTTTGGGCTGCGGTTCACAATGGAGTCCCAGCCGCGCCGGAAGAAAGGCAAGGCGGCCCAGAGGATGATCGGCGTTGCCAGCACGAACTCGAGATAACTTGCGGTCTGATGCCCGATCCAGTCGCGCACTGGCAGCGCGACCAGTTCACCCATCGTCAGGATGATGAGCGGCACCGCCGCCGCCGCCGAAATCCACATCCGACGCGTGAAGTCGGTCAGCTCCTCGCTGGGCTCATCCGACGGCACCATCGGTTCCAGCGCCATGCCGCAGATCGGGCAGGACCCCGGCGCATCGCGGACGATCTCGGGATGCATCGGACAGGTGTACTGGACGTTGGCCGGAGCAGCCTTCTTCTGTCCGGCGGCCCGGCCCGAGGCGTAGAACCACGGATCCGCCTTGAACTTCGACTGGCATTTCTCCGAACAGAAATGAAAGGTCTCTCCCTGGAACTCGGCGTGACGCCCGTCCGGCTTGACCGCGACCGTCATCCCGCAGACCGGGTCCTTTGCGGTATTCGCCCCCGCCGGAATGTCGGGCGCCGCGTGATGGTGATCGTGCTCCATAGTCTGCCAGCCTTTCGATCTCTTGTTTCAGCTTGCCGCTTCCAGCCGTTGGAAGCTCAAGCTCTTTTCAATGGTGGTCGTGAGCGCCTTCCAGGGCGGGATTCCGTGCGAGGAAGATTCCGACGAACAGGAACACCAGCGCCATGCCGATCGCACCCAGGACGACGATCAAGGGGTCGGACTGCCATTTCATCGCGGCGAAGGCGGCCAGCACCACGGCATCAAGTGCGATTGCCGTCAGCAACACCCAGCCCCGAGCGCCGATTTCTTCGCGCAGATGCCGGAACACGCCGAAATGGATGATCATGTCCATCACCAGATAGAAGAAGGCCCCGAGCGAGGCGATGCGGCTGAGGTCGAAGAAGACCGTCAGGAAGCCTGCGATCACGACGGTGTAGACGAGTGTGTGGTCCTTGATCGTGCCTGGCATCCCGAAATGGCTGTGCGGGATCATCTTCATGTCCGTCAGCATCGCCAGCATCCGCGAGACGGCAAACACGCTGGCGATCAGGCCCGAGGCAGTTGCCACCAGCGCAAGCGCCACCGTCAGGTAGAAGCCGGTTTGCCCGAGGGCTGGTTGGGCCGCTTCAGCCAGCGCGTAGTCCTTCGCCGCCACGATGCGATCGAGCGGCAGGCTGGAGCCGACCGCGAATGCGACCAGCAGGTAGACGACGACGCAGATGGCGATGGACAGGACTATGGCCCGGCCCACGTTCCGATGCGGATTGGTCACCTCGGCGCCGCTGTTGGTGATGGTCGTGAACCCCTTGAAGGCGAGAATGGACAGCGCGACCGACGCCACGAACCCACCCGCACGAAAATCTCCGCCCGACGCTTCGAACGAAATGCCGCTGGCCCACAGACCGGCCGCCCCGAACAGCGCAATGCCGCCCACCTTGAGAATGGCCATGATAATGGACAGCAGCCCGACCGACCGGTTGCCAGAGACGTTCACGAGATAGGCGAAGACGATCAGCCCCACGCCGAGGACCGGCACGAGAATGCTGTCCGGATCGCCGCCGAAGGCTCGCAGGGTGTAGGTTCCGAAGGTGCGAGCGACGAGGCTTTCGTTGATGACCATCGACAGCGCCATCAGGAGAGCTGCGCCCGCCGCGACCGTCGTCGGTCCGTAGGCTTTCTTCAGGATCATCCCGATGCCGCCCGCAGACGGGTATGCGTTCGACATCTTGATATAGGTGTAGGCGCTGAAGGCGGTCACGATGGCGCCGACCACGAACGAGAGCGGGAAGAGAGGCCCGGCGAGTTCGGCGATCTGGCCGGTCAGCGCGAAGATGCCCGCGCCGATCATCACGCCGGTGCCCATGGCTACCGCACCGGAAAGGGTGATGCTGTTCTTCTGGTACTCGCTTCCGGTCATGGATTTCCCTTTTCAGGCTTTTGCCGCATGGCTACCCAAAGCAGTGGCAGGCCCGTCAAGAGGCCGAGGCCAAGTACTGCCCATGTCGCCCGGCCCAGATCTCCGCTCACCGCCTCGCCGCCGAAATGGGCCAGCAGGAAGCTTGCCGGAATGATCCCCGCCAGTGTTGCCAAGGCGAAACGCCAGGCGTGCAATCGGCTCAGTCCGGCCGCGTAGCTGATCATGTCGAAGGACACGAAGGGCATCAGGCGGCTGGCAAGAACCGTCGCCGTCAACGCGTTCTGCGAGCCGAGCAGCCCGGCATCGACGCGGTCCCCGAACACCCGCCGCAGGACGTCATGCCCCAGAACCCGTGCGAGACCGAAGGCGATCAGCGCCCCGAGCTCGGCGCCGATGACGACCTGCACGGTCCCCCAGAGATGTCCGTAGGCCGCTCCGGCCGCCAGTGCGATGGGTGCACTCGGGATTGGGCTGGCCACGACCGCGATGGTCATAAGCGTGACGATCAGGACCGGCCCCCAGAGACCCGCACGCGCCACCAGCGTTTCCAGACGCTCGGGCTCCAGGAGGCTGCGCGCCTCGGCGAACACCGAAGGCGCGAACTGCCAGACAGCGAGCAGTCCGATGCCGAGGATCGCAAGGCCCGCGAGAATGGTGACGCGCAGGCTCATCTCAGACCGCCGCGACGGCCTTCGCCAGGAGGTCGCGCACCTCGCCCGCCACGGCCGTCAGTTCGGCGTTCTCAATCGCCTGCATCGACGCCACAGGATCGATGGCGCTGACTTCCACGCCACCGTCGACCTCGCGCAGGATGACGTTGCATGGCAGCATCGCACCGACGCGCGGTTCGATCCCGATGGCCTGATGCGCCATCTTGGGGTTGCAGGCGCCGAGGATGCGGTAGGCGGGCATCTCGACATCTAGCTTCTTCTTCATCGTCGCCTTGACGTCGATCTCGGTCAGGATGCCGAAGCCGTGGTCGGTGAGGGCCTTCCGCGCGCGAGCGTCGACGTCGTCGATACCGGCGTCGGGGAACATTCGATTGATCGTGTAGGTCATTGCCAACTCCTTTTTTCTATTTCCGAAGATACTTGATCAGCGCTGCTATGGCCAAAACCAGCAGCACGAGGATCAGCAGGCCGAAGAGCCAGCCAAACCCCATTCCGAAACCCATTCCGGGGCCCATGTCGTTCCAGTTCATCATCTCATCCTCCTGATTTTTACCCGCAGGGTGCGTCTTTTGGCCGGCCCTCACGACAACATGGGGCAGGACAGACCAGGATCGGTGCCGGGCGGGGCGCCATGTCCGGACGACCCGCTGGGATCAGACGGACGCCGTGACCGCGAATTCGGTCATCATCCCCGTCGTAAGGTGCGGCATGTGGTGGCAATGCAGCATCCATCGGGCGGCCTCACCGACATCGAGGGCGACATCGACCATCGACATCGGTGGCACGTGAACCGTGTCGCGTAGTGCACCGGCGACCCGACGCCCGTTCAGCCCGACGACCTGGAACACATGGCCGTGCAGATGCATCGGGTGCGCCATCATCGACATGTTGTGGAACGACAGCACGACCCGCTCACCGCTGCGTGCGGTGATCGGCTGGTGCTGGCCCCAGACTGCCCCGTTTATCGTCCAGACGTACGGCTGCATCGAACCGCCCAGCATCAGCATCTGGCTGCGGTCCACGGGTCGATCCGGCAGAGCGTCCAGCGCGATGAGGCGCGCCTCCTGCGCCAGATCGGTGTCGAACGCGGGCGCTTCGGCATCCGCCATTGCATCGAGACGCCGCACTTCGGCACCCTGCGTGGCGAGGATCAGGCCGGTGCGCTCGCGCGCGCCTTCGCGCAGGGCGAGGATCGGCCAGGCGCCGCCTTCGTGCGGCAGGTCGATCTCGATGTCCAGACGCTGGCCCATTGCCAGACCGAACCGCGTGCCGGCGAGAGGTTCGACCGCGTGCCCATCTACCGCGACCAGCCGCGCCTCGGCACCGCCGGTCTCGATCCAGAATACCGTCGCCGCAGCGGCGTTGATGACCCGAAGCCGGATACGGCCACCGCGCTCGACCTGGACCACCTCCGGGTCCGACAGGGTCCGGTCATTGGCGAGATAGGCGTCCCAGTCATAGTCGTTCAGGTCCATGGCCATGCCGCCCATCTGGCCGCCCATACCCATCATCCCGCCCATTCGGGGCATGTTGCCCATCGGCATGCCGCCCGTGGCGCCATGGCCCATGGCCCCGTGATCCATGCCCTGCATCGCCCCCATGCCTCCCATGGGAGCGCCCTGATCGGGCAATGCACCGGCACCATGGCCCGCGCCGTGCCCGCCGCCATGACCTGCGCCGATCTCGGCCAGAACCTCCTCGGGGGCCTTGAAGGAGAAGTCATGAAGGAACATCACGACGTCTTGCCGGTCGGCAGCAACGTCCTCGGCCGAGCGCACGATCAGCGGCGCGGCGAGCAGCTGCATCTCCTGGGTGGGCACATGGCTGTGCATCCAGTGCGTGCCGGGCCGTGCCTCGAAGTCGTAGGATCGGGTTTCACCCGGTGCGAGGAGGGGCATCGGCATGTCCGGCACACCGTCCTGCGCGTTGGGCGGGATCTGTCCGTGCCAGTGGATGATGGTACCGACGTCCAGGTCGTTGGTCAGATCGACCCGGAACCTCTGGCCGGGGTCGAGGATCAGTCCCTGACCGCCGGGGCCGGCAAGCCCGAAGACCGTGGCAGCGCGACCGTCGATGTCGAGCGTGCGCGTCGCAGCGGAGAGGCTGATCGGCGCCACCCCTTGCGCGAAGGCGATGCGGGGCAAGTGTGCAGCGCCAATGGCGGCCGCACTTGCGGCAAGAAAGCCGCGTCGAGAAAGCATGTTCATGGTCGTCTCCTCGGGACTTCCGTCCCGTTCATCAATACCGATGGGGCGCCTCGGGCGTCTGCCCGGGCGCGCTCAGAGGAGACGGAGCTTGGGAGGTCGTTCGTTCAGTCCCGGCGCACGGCTGACGTGGATTGCCGCGGACGGGACGTCATGACTGGCGGCGCCGTAGGCGTGCCCGGCTTCCTCGCCTGCCGACGTCAGGAAGGCAGAGAGGCCTGCGCATACGAACTCGCACATCTCGGCATCGGCCGATCCACAGTGCTCTCCAGCGTCACAGTCGAAGCCCGAAATGACCGGAGAGTGCATCATGTCGGCGACATGCATCGCGTGATCCACACCGGAATTCATGCTCATGCGTGTCGCATGCGCGGAGGTCACCGTCGTCACCACGGTGATCGCGAGTATGGCAAGCATGGTGACGACACGTTCGAGCATGCTGCAAAGATAGGCATTGCTCACGAGAATGTCCATTGTCGCAGGCGCCTCGCCGCTGGCACAACGTGGTCTCGACCAAACGCGAATGTTATTCCGCAGTGATCGGCGATAGACGTCTTGAAAAAAGCTCTCCGAAATACTGTCGTGATCGGTCTGGTCGTCGGAGGTGTGATCCTCGCGGTCTTTGCTGGCTGGCGTTATGCCGGTACCGCATCCACCGCCGTGGCGTCGGCGGACATCATCGCGCAAGGACGCCAGATCTATGCGGATCAGTGCGCCGCCTGCCACGGCGCGGAACTGGAGGGCCAGCCGGGCTGGCGCTCGCCGCTTCCGTCC